>DASSAH010000140.1:0-14575 GCA_035685585.1 Coriobacteriia bacterium | reverse complement strand
GCCGAGCCGCACTCGGGCACGGGAGCGGCCGCCTCGGCCGCTTTGGGAACGATGGCAGCGGCCACGATGTAGGCGATCAGGAGCGGTAACCAGGCGTTCAGGACGAACGCCACGAGGACGGAGCCCACCCGCAGGAACGTGACGTCCACTGAGAAGTAGTCGGACAGCCCGCCGAAGACGCCCGCGAAGACTCGCTTGTGGCGAGAGCGCGTCAGGCGGGTCTCGCCCGAGGGGAGTCGCGCTGTGGGTTGGCGGCTGTAGACGATGATCAGGACGCCGAGCACGATGAGCGCGAGCGGCCACGCGACCCGGCGCAGCTCGCGCGTCGCCTCACGGGCCATCTCCCACGCCACGCCCCATCCGAAGATCGGCGGTCCGCCGAGCAGGGTGACCCCGAACGCAATCAGCACGACTCCGATGACGACGTAGACGGTGCGGAGGTTCTGCCCGCCGCCCGTGGAACCTTCGGAGTCCACCGCTGTCACCTCCCGTCTCGACCGAGCAGCGCCTCAGTACGTGACCACGCGGGCGTTCGACACCCCGGCGTCGAAGCGGATGCGGTACCCGCCCTCGCCGGGGAAGCCGCTGGTCATCCAGGCGCGACGCTCATCTTCGATCCGCGGCACATCGCGATCCACGCTCACGTTGACCAGGCCGGTGTCGGCCTCGACGCGCACCGGCACGCCACGAGGGACCCGGATGGTGAAGTCCGCCACTCCGCCGGCGACGAGCACGGGCACCTCCTCGATTCCGATCGGGACGGCGCCGAGCGTGATCGTGACTTGCGAGACGCTGGAGCGCAGTTCCAGCGCGCTCACCCTGAGCCCGGAGAGGTCGGCGTCAAGGTCGACCACGCCCGTGTCGAAGGCGAGGTCCCAGAGCACGTCGTCAGAGAGGGTCACATCAACCTGACTCGCCCCCCGGAGGGCCGGAATCCACAACCGTTCGCTCTCGGGGCCCGTGATCGTGACCTGCGCCTTGCCGCCAGCCACTTCGACGTCGAGCCCGGGCTGTCTGTAGCGGCTGTGGCCTGTGCGGCCTGATACGCGCACGAGGTCATCGCCGGCGACGATCCGATACGATCCCACGCCGCCACGCACGGTCGCCGCTCCAGTCGACACGCGTTCGTGTGCGGCCTCGCGCATGTCGAACGTGGCGTCTTCATGGCCCCACAGCCAGTCGAGTCCCGGCGTCCGCTCGCCGAGAGGCAACACGAACGCACCTATCACCAGACCGGCCATGATGAGCAGGCTTGAGACGACGCGCAGCCACTCGGCGTGAACGCCCCGCGCGACGATCTCGAGTCCGGCCGCTACAAGGAGCAAGGGCCACAGGCTCAAGACGTGGAGCCATATGGACCAAGGCAGCGATCCGGTCGTGTTGAGCAGCAGAATCACGCCGATGAGCACGAGCGTGAGACCCTCGACGACGCGCTTGGCCACCATCTTAGTCACGTCCTATCGCCCGGACGATCACGAGCACGCCCCACACGATGAGCACGACAGGCCAGAACGCCCAGAGCCGCAGTCCGGGGAAGAACATCTGCACCAACAGCCCGACGCCGATGAAGACAAGCGCAAGCCCCACCCACAACGGCCCCCGGCTGACGGCGGGTCGGCGCGCCGGCGGACGTGCCAGAGGTCGAACGGGCTGTTGCGGAGCGGCCGGAGGCGGGACGGCCGGGGCGACCGGAGCGCCTGGGGCCGGAGCGGCCCGGGACTCGGCCGGCGCACTGTCGCCGAAAGCGGGAGCGGGGCTCGACTCTGTGTCCTGGCCGGTGTCGGGAACGTTGTCCGCCATCATCTCTCCTCTGGCCCGGTCGCTTCCTCGCGCGTGATACGCACGCGCGCGATACGCCGCCGCCGTACCGCGTCCACTCGGAAGGTCACCCCTCCTTCGATGACGCGCTCTCCCGGTGTAGGTATATGCCCGAGGCGGAACAGCATCCATCCCGCGATCGTCTCGTACTCGTCGGACTCCGCGACCGGCAGCCCCAGTGCGATCGCGTCTTCGACCGGAAGGCGCCCGTCGACCACCCAGCGGCCGGGGCCGAGCTCGGTGATGAACGCGAGGTCGGGATCGAACTCGTCGATGACCTCGCCGATGATCTCCTCGACGATGTCCTCGATAGTCACGATGCCGGCGGTCCCGCCATATTCGTCGACGACGACCACCATGTGGTTCCGTGTGCGCTGCATCTCCGAGAGCAGCGCGAGGATAGGTTTGGTCTCCGGCACGAAGACCGGCGCACGCAGCCAGGACGTGACCGATTCCCCCATCCGGTTCTCTGTCGCCGCAGCCACGAGGTCCTTGAGCAGGAGCATGCCGACGACTTGATCGGCGTCTTCGCGGATCACGGGGAGGCGCGAGAACCCGCGGTCTCTGATGAGGGCGAGCGCCTCGGCCGCCGTCACGGTGTCATCGATGAACACCACGTCGACGCGCGGGACCATGACCTCGCGCGCCACCGTGTCGCCGAGCTCGAAGATCTCGTGAATCATCCGCTTCTCCTCGTCGAGCAGCGAGCCCTGCTCCGTGACGAGTAGCTTGATCTCCTCCTCGGTCACTCCGGGGCGCGCGCCCGTCCCCCGGACGCCGAGTGCGCGCGCCGCCACCCCGGTAGAGCGTGCCAGCACCCAGATGACGGGGCCCATGACCCGGGCGAGCATGAGTATCGGCCGAGCGACCCTGATCGACACGCTCTCGGCGCGTTGGAGACCCAGCCGCTTCGGAGCCAGCTCTCCCAAGACAAGCGTGAAGTACGCGATCGTCAAGGTGACGAGCAGGACCGCGAGCCCCTGCGCGATCGAGGCGACCCACTCGTTCCCGAGTGCTCGCAGCGTTTCGGCAAGCGGCTGCGCGAGACTGACGGCAGCGGTCGCGGAGGCGAGGAACCCGACGAGCGTGATGCCGACCTGGATGGTCGCGAGCAGGCGAGACGGGTCCTCGGTGAGCTCAAGCGCCGCTTTCGCTCCCGCCGAGCCCTTCTCGGCGCGGGATTGCAGCGCGGTGCGACGCGCGCTGATGAGCGCGATCTCCGACGCGGCGAAGTAGCCGTTCAGCACGATCAGTGCGATGACGAAGATGAACTCCGCGGCGTACGCGCTCATGCTGTCACAGCTGCGTCATCCCGGCCGTGGCGACGGCGGACGCGTGACCGCTCACTGCTCCTCCTGCTCCCGGGTCGCCGTCGCCGGAGTGATCCGATGCAGGACCAGCGCTATCAGGGCGAGTCGACGGCCCCGGTCCTGGCACGCGTCCACGAACGACCCGATCGTCTCCCGCGTGGTGTGTGGCGGGTCGTATCGTACCAGCTCACCGTCGCAATGGAGGATGTCGTGGCTGCAGAGCGCGTCAATCTCTGCGTGCACCTCGTCAAGCCTGCGGCCGAGCCGTGCCGCGAGCGCGACCGGCTCAAGGTGGGTGTGGGGGTTCTTGTGGAAGAAGACGAGAATGTCCCATGTGAGCAGCGAACGGACGTGACGCTCGACGAACTGCCTCACTGGCGGTCCGAGGATTCCGTCGAGATCGTACACTTCGCGACCGCCCCCGTCGAAATCGCCGCGCATCCGCATCGGGAGCGCCTGTGGCCGTCATCGCTATCTGCAAGTGCGTGCAGCACGCAGATTGTATCGCATCCTGATGACACGGACTCCCCTGGCCGAGCGCTTGCCGACGGAGCGCTGGGACGGATCCGCGGGCCGTCTCCGCCTACACGTCGGGGTGGCCCTCGAGTTCGCAGATGGCCTGCATCGACGCTGCCAGCAGGAAGAGTATGGCGGCGAGAAGCATCGGCCCGATCAGGGTGACGCCCATGATCACCCAGATCGAGACAAACCATCCGGCGGTGATGCCCCACCCCACGGCGCTTGCGACGCCTACGAGCAGGATGAGCGCGGCGAGTGTCTCGTAGAAGAGTCCGACGACGAAGACGAAGATGGCGGCGGCGAGCGGGACGGCCGCGCTGCCCGCGATCGCGGCCACCCCTTCGAGCGTATGGGCGAACTCCGTGAATCGGGCGACAGTCTCCGGCACGAACAGTATGACCGTCCACACCGCGCCTCCGAAGAGCACGAACCCGCGGGCGAACAGACGCTCGATGTTCATCCGTTCGTAGCGGCAGGTCCTGGTCATGACAGCCATGCTCGACTCCCCACACCCGCGAGGACCGTGGCGACGACGTGCTCCGTTCGCTCGCACTTGCGTGTGCTGTCCTTATACCCGGCCTCGGGCCTTCAGGCCGTCGCTACCCGGCGCGGGGTCCGAACCGCTCGATGCTCCTGCGAGGCCCGTCCACGCCGAGGGCGTCAAGACAGCGCTCCATAGCCGAGACCATGAGCGGCGGTCCGGCGACGATGAAGAGCCAGCCGTCGACAGGGCCGAGGTGGTGCGCGACCAGTTCGGGCGTGATGAGACCACGCTCCCCAGCGAAACCCTCTTCGGCCGTCTCGAATACGTGGACGACGCGCAACCCGTGATGCTCGAGCGAGGCGATCTCACGGGTGAACGGGACGCAGTCCGCGTCGCGATTGCCGTAGATGAGCACGCGCTCCTGCGAGGCGATCCGGGGGTGTGACGCGAGCATGCTGATGATCGGCGTGATGCCCACCCCTCCGGCCAAGAACGCGACGCGGGGCTCATCGAGAGGCAGCGCGAGCCGTCCGGCGGGGCTCGTGATCCATACGCGGTCGCCAGGGGCAAGCCCGGAAAGCGCGGCCTTGAACGCCGATCCGCTCAACCGCGTCGTGATTTCAAGGTAGGTGTCCTGGGTCGCCGATGAGAAGCTGAACCGCTTCGTTTGTGTCCCGTCAGCCGTTGCGAGGACCAGACCGAGGTGCTGACCCGCCCTGAAGCGGTAGCCGTCCGGGCGCGTGAAGCGCACGGACAGCACGTCCGGGCAGCGTGCCTGAATGCCCTCGACGGCGACCTCGTACTGTGTCACAAGCCGCTCCTCTCATCGGGCGGCGCATCGCCGGTCACCGCCGCTTGCGGCGCAGGTCGAGCTTCATCGTGAGGATGCGATCGGTCGAGAAGATGCGGCCTGCCATGGCGATCAGCCCCACGCACCACAACGCGAGGTAGCCGATGCCGAGCCACACAGCTCGCAGGTCTCCGAGGAACAGGCTCGGGGCGGCCATGAAGGCGTGACTGAACGGTATCGCATAGATGAACCATCTGAGCAGAGGGGAGAGCTGGGAGACGTCGACGAACAGGGTCAGGAAGTACGGGATCATGAGCATGACCATCAACGGCGCGAGAAGTGACTGGACCGCCCGGACGTTCTCGGCGAACGCCCCCAAGATGACGGCGATCGCGAGGGCGGTGAGAATGGACAGGAACAGCGTAGCGCCGAGCAGGGCGTAGTCAGTGGACTGGAGCGCTATGCCGAGCGCGGCCATCGCTTGTGTCGGCTCACCAAGGTCGGCGCCGGGCATCGCGCCGCCGACTCCTTCGGCGACGCCTTCCATGTAGTAGCGCAGCCCTGCCATGTAGACGCCAGCCGACAGGAGTGCCACGAGAGATGCCGCCACCATCTTCGCGCCTACGAGGGCGGTGCGGTTCACGGGCGCGGCCAGCAGGGTCTCAAGGGTCTTGTTCTCCTTCTCGTTGGCGATGGTGGTCGCGATCATCTGTGCGGCGAAGACGATGACGATGAACAGGATGATCGGGATGAACGTCGTCTGGTTCGACACGAACAGGATGACCTCGCCGACCGGCACCGCGGCCACTCGGTCAGAGACGACTACGTGTTCCGAGAAGCGGACGGGGTTCGTGAGCGCGGCCGGGTCGCTCCCGGGCGCCGCCGCGGCGATCATCTCGTGGCTGAGCGCGCTGTTCACCGCTGCGAGTACGGCGGACAGCTGCTCAGCGTCGCGGATCGCCAGGAACGAAAAGCTCCGGAGAGCGGCGTACGTCCGAAGCTCCTGCGATTCGCCTTCGACCAGGCCGGCCCCGAAACCCGAAGGCAGCACGAGCGCGAGGGCCGCGTCGTTGTCGGCGAGGGCCGCGGGCATCGCATCCACCGCGCGGTGATCGACCTCGACGACGGTGAAGCCGGCTTCGCGGACCGCGTCGATGAGCGCGGAGGAGGCGGTGGTCGCGTCGAGGTCCGCCACGACGACCGACTGGTCCCGTTGCGCCTGCTCCCCCTGTTCGCCGATCAGGTTGCCGATGGCGACGAAGACGAGGACGGTCACCACGAACGGCACCAGGACCTGCGCGGTGAGCAGCTCGCCGACCTCCTTGCGCAGGAGCACGATGAAGCGCCTCATCGGGCCACCTGCGCGAACACGTACTCGAGATTGGGCGCCGCGTATCGCTCACGCAGCGCGCCAGGCGTCCCGATCTCCCGGATGCGGCCCTCGTGCAGCAGGCCCACGCGGTCCGACAGGTACTCTATCTCGAGCATGTTGTGACTTGAGAGCAGAATCGCCGTTCCTTGCGCGGTCTGCCGCCTGATCGTGTCGCGGACCTCAAGGGCGTTGAGCACGTCCAGGCCGGAGGTCGGCTCGTCGAGGATCGCAAGGCGGGGGCTGCACATGAGCGTGCGAGCGAGGAGGAGTTTCCGTGTCATGCCCTTCGAGTACGAGCCGGCCTTGTCCTTGAGCCGTTCGCCGAGCCCGCAAATCTCCCTGGCGCGCTCGACTGCGGCATGCTGATCCGAGGCGGCGGAATAGTAGAGCCGCGAGAAGAACCGCAGGTAGGACTCCCCAGTCATGTTCTTGTATGCGCCCGCCTCCTCGGGGAGGTAGGAGATGTGCTCGCGAGCGCTCTGGGGATCCGCACCCACATCGACGCCTTCGAGGGTGACGGTGCCCGACGTCGCACGCAGGATCGTGCCCACGATCCTCAGTATCGTCGTCTTGCCCGCCCCGTTCGGACCGATGAGCGCGAAGATCTCGCCGGGTGCGACGTCGAAGCTCACCCCCTTCACGGCTTCGAGGCTCCCGTAGCGTTTGACAAGATCTCGCACCATGAGCGTCGATTCGCTACTCACGCAGGGGCTCCCTGCCAGCGCGACGGGATCATCAGCCGGGTCCCACAACGGCGAGCATCACCGCAAGCACGTGACAGGTGCTGCCCGCGAGTACGAACACATGCCAGATCGCGTGCATGTACGGGACACGCTTGAGCACATAGAAGACCGTGCCGAGGGTGTAGGCCAGGCCGCCCGCGAGAAGCAGCCACAGGCCGATGGGCGCGAGGTTCTCACGCAGCGGGCCGATCATGACGAGTGCGAGCCATCCCATCCCCAGGTAGATCAGGGCGGAGAGCCATCCGGGCCGATGCACCCACGCGGCCTCGACAGCCACGCCGACGATCGCCAACGCCCACACGACGGCGAACAGCCACGTGCCGCCGTCTTCGGCCAGCGTGATCAGCGTGAACGGGGTGTACGTGCCCGCGATCAGCAGGTAGATGCCCGCGTGGTCCAGCACCCGGAAGACGTGCTTCACTCTGGGCCATGGGAAGCTGTGGTAGAGGGTGGACGTCGTGTAGAGCAGCACGAGGGTGGTGCCGTACGTGATGACGCTCAGGATCTGCCGGAGCTCGCCACTGCGCGCGGCGAACACCACCAGAAGCGTGAACGCGACGATTCCGAGTACAGCACCCAGGCCATGGGTGACGGCGTTGGCGATCTCCTCCCCGACGCTGTACGGGCGGTACGCTCTGGGCAGGCTGCGTGCCGTGTTCTCCATGCGAAGCGTGCTCCCGCCGTCAGGGTGTCGCCGTTCGTTCGCAGTCGGTATGGTACTGCACGGCGTCGATGCGAGGGAATATACCCGTGCGGACTCATCCGGGGAGGACGGAAGCGCGTTCATGGGCGAGCTGATCAGGCGGCATGTGCGGGTGAGCGGGACCGTGCAGGGGGTGTCGTTTCGCGCGGAGACGCTCCGCATGGCCAAGCGGACCGGAGTGCATGGGTGGGTGCGAAACCTGCCGGACGGACGCGTCGAAGCCGTGTTCGAGGGTGCGCGGGAAGCGGTGGACGCGGCTGTCGCGTGGTGCGGGAACGGTCCGGTTGCGGCCGTCGTCGAGGAACTCGCTGTCGCCGACGAACCGCCTGAGGGCGTGCGCGGGTTCGAGATACGATGGCCCTGACGCCTTCTCAGCGTTTGGACGGCCGGACCGGCGGGTAGGAGAACGCGGTGACGTGTAGCCGAGAGGGGCCGATGTGAGCCAGACGGTCATGCCCGTGCTGTCCTGCAGCGGACTGCGCAAGGTGTTCGGGGACCTGGTGGCCGTCGACGGCGTCGGGTTCGAGGTCGCCGCCGGCGAAACGTACGGGCTGCTCGGCCCGAACGGAGCGGGCAAGACGACGACCATCTCGATGCTCTGCGGACTGCTCGAGCGTGACGCGGGCGAGGTGCTCGTCTGCGGAGAGCGGCTCACGACACGCAGTGTGGGGCCGAAGAGGGCCATCGGTCACGTCCCTCAAGACGTCGCCATCTATCCCGATCTCAGCGCGCGTGAGAACCTGCGGTTCTTCGGCAGGCTCTATGGGCTGTCGGGGAAAGGGCTTGAGGACCGCATCGGTCATGTGCTGGGCGTGGTCGGCCTGTCGGACCGCGCCGACGAGCGCTCGGACCAGTTCTCCGGGGGGATGAAGCGCCGGCTGAACATCGCCATCGGGCTGCTGCACGAGCCCCGCCTCCTCGTGCTCGACGAGCCGACTGTCGGGGTCGATCCTCAGAGCCGAAACGCGATCCTGGAAAGTGTCGAGCGGCTCGGAGCCGCCGGGCTCGCCGTCGTGTACACGACTCACTACATGGAGGAGGCCGAGCGTCTCTGCGACCGGATCGGTATCATCGACCACGGCAGAATCGTCGCCGAGGGCACCCGGCGCGAGCTCGTGGAGCGTGTGGGGGAGCGAGACCGTATCCGGCTCGCGGCCACCGGTGACCTCGAGAGCGCCGCGCGAAGCCTGCGTGGCGTGCCAGGGGTCGTCACCGCTAACGCGGGCGACGGAGGCCTCGAACTCATCGTGGAAGGCGCCGGCCGCCTGCTCGCCGAGGTGCTCTCAGCGGTCGCCGACGCCGGGGCGGCGGTCTCTCGGGTCGACGTTGACGAGCCGAACCTCGAAGCGGTCTTCCTGCACCTGACCGGGCGAGCGTTGCGGGACTAGCAGCCATGATCCGTGCCGCGCTGCTCATCGCGAGGAAGGACCTCACCGAGCGCGTCCGCGACCGTTCGGTGTTCATCTACGGTCTCGTGGCCCCGCTGGGCCTCGCGATCATCTTCAACTTCGTCTTCGGACCCATCGAGCGGGCCGAGTTCCACGCGAACTTTGCTGTGGTCAATGAGGATCGCGGCCCGATCGCCGAGGCCTTCACCGATCTGCTCGCCGGGCTCGAAGACGAGGGGATCGCCACGGTCGTGGAGGTCGACTCCGTGCGGGAGGCCAGGGAGATGGTCGCTCGTGGCTCCGAGCAGTTCGGCGGAGAGGGGGGAGAGAGGGCGGCAGGCGCCGCGTTCGTGATCCCCGCGGGCCTGAGTGACACGCTCGCCGCCGGCGGCGAAGGCAGCATCACCGTCATCGGGGGCGAGGGCACGCAGCTTGCGTCGCAAGTGGCGTTCTCGGTGGCCGAGGAGTTCGCGACGCGCGTCGGCGCCGTCGAGGTCGCCGTGCGCACGGTCATCGACCAGGGAGGCGCGACAGACCCCGAGTCGATCCAGGCGGTCGCCGCCGCGGCGGCCTACGGGCCTCCCCCGGTGACAGTGGAGGACGTGAGCGCCGCGACCCGTCAGCTCGGCCAGACGGCGCGTCTCGCCGCGGGGATGTCGGTGTTCTTCCTCTTCTTCACCGTCTCGTTCGGCGTGAGCGGGCTGCTCGGGGAGCGCAGGACGGGCACGATGACGAGGTTGCTGGCCGCGCCGATCGACCGGCGCTCCATCATACTCGGCAAGGCGGTCACGTCGTTCGTGCTCGGCATCGTGAGCATGACGATACTCCTGGGCGCGATGTCGCTCCTGCTGGGCGCCGAGTGGGGCGATCTGAGAGGGGTGGCGATGCTCGTGTTCGCGGTGGTGTTCGCCGCGATGGGAGCGCTCGCGATCGTCGCCGCGACGGCGCGAACTCAAGCGCAGGCCGAGAACTTCCAGGCGATCCTCTCTCTCGTGCTCGGGTTCCTCGGAGGCACCTTCTTCCCCGTGTCGGAGGCGGGCGGGTGGCTCGAGACCGCGAGTCTTCTCACCCCGCACGCGTGGTTCCTGCAAGGGCTCGGTGACCTGCAAGCGGGAGAGCTCGCCGCGGTCTATCTGCCGGTTGGCGCGCTCATGCTGTTCGGGTGCGTGACGTGCGCTCTGGCCTGGCCGTTCCTGAGAAAGGCGGTCGAGTCGTGAAGGCGTTCGTCATCGCGGCGACGGCGGTCCGGCGGCTGTTGAGGGACCGCTCCAACATCTTCTACGTGTTTCTGATGCCGATGATGCTGATCCTGGTGCTAGGTGCCGCCTTCGGCGCCGGTTTCGGGTCGCGGGTCGGGGTGCTCGCGACCGGCGCGGGACCGCTCGGCGACGATCTGGCCGAGAACATCGGCACCATCGACGGGATCACCGTCTCGGGGTGGGACGACAGGGCGGAGCTCGTGCGTGCGGTGGAGCGCGGGCGTTTGGAGGCGGCTCTCATCATCCCAGCGGGCTACGACGAGGATGTTCGCGCCGGCGGTGCGGTGACCGTGGAGTTCATCGCGCGCCCCGGCCCGTCCGCGGACGCGCTGCGCACCACCATCGAGTCGCTCGCGGTGGAGCAGGGCTCGCTGCTACGCGCCGCGGCGCTCGCCGTTGAGTGGACGGACGCGACCTATTCTCAGGCGCTCGCGGGCGCTACGCGTCACGCGGAGGAGCGGCCGAGCCTGGCCGTCGAGGGGGTCTTCACCGGGGAGGCGAACCCGTTCGCGCGACTTGGACGGTTCGAGCTCGGCGCCTACTCCCAGCTGCTCGTGTTCGTCTTCCTCACATCGATGACCGGGTCGACGGCTCTGATCGAGTCGCGCCGTCTGGGCGTGAGCTCACGCATGCTGGCGACGCCCACCCCGGTCCGTGTCATCCTGGCCGGCGAAGGACTCGGCCGGCTTGGCGTGGCGCTCGTCCAGGGCCTGTTCATCATCACGGGGTCCTCACTGTTCTTCGGCGTCGAGTGGGGCGACCCGCTCGGGGCGGCCGCGCTCTTCCTCGCATTCGCGCTCGGCGCGTCGGGCGCCGCGATGCTGATGGGGTCGGTGGCGCGCAACGAGGAGCAGGCGGGCGGCGCGGGTGTCGTGCTCGGCATCGGGCTCGGAGCCCTCGGAGGCGCGATGGTGCCGCTCGCGGTGATGGAGGCGTTCTCCCCGGCGCTGTACCGGGTGGCGCACTTCACGCCCCACGCATGGGCGGTCCAGGGCTTCGAGACCCTCATCATGGAGGGCGGCGGCATCGGTGATATCACGGTGGAGTTGACGGTCCTGTTCGCGTTCGCATTCGTCATGTACGCGCTCGGTGCGTGGCGACTGCGTGTGTCGCTCACTCGGCCGTAAGGCGCGGGCGTGTGGGTCGTGACACACACGCTCTCGGGGCTCGCGCTCGGCGCGGTGCTGGTGGAGCGGGGCGCGCACGTGTTGACGATCGTGATGGCGGCCTTGCTCCTGCACATCCTGCTGGACCTCGTGCCGCACTGGGACTACACACGCGTTCGCTGTCGGGTGCTGTGCGCTGCCGCCGACGCCTCCGTCTCCTTCGGCATACTCTGGCTCGCGTGGGCGGTCGGCGGATTCGAATGGCCGGTCATCCTCGCTGGCGTTCTGTCCGCGCTGCCCGACCTGGACGTGGTGACCGGATCGCTCTCACGGCGAGAACGTCCGGTGCGGCTGTTCCCGAGTCACTGGAGGGGCTTTCCGCACGGCAGCGCTCCGCCGCTGCCTGGCGTGCTCGTGCAGGTGGCCGTGGCAGCCGTCTCAGGTGTGACGCTCCTCCTCGGGAGGTGAGTCTGGCGCGGGTCGCGATCTGCCGAGGCCGGCGCGCATCCCGCGCGTGTTGACGACCGCGACTCCGGCGAGAGAGATGGCGCCGCCGGCGAGGGCGAGCGGCGCGGGGACCTCGGCGAGCCACAGCCACGCGATGACGATGGCGCTGACCGGTTGAAAGTACAGGAACGTCGAGAGCGAGGACGCGGGCATGCGGGCGAGCGCGTACGACCAGAGCGCGTAGGCGACGGCCCCCGGGAAGACGCCCAGGTAGATGACGGCCGCTGTGGCCGAAGGCGAGGCGTCGCGCACCTGGTTGAGGAGGTCCGGGGCGAAGATGAGCAAGGGCACCGTGCCCGCCCAGATCGCGTAGGACGTGAACTCGAGGGCGGTATAGCGGCGAAGCGGCCGCTTGGAGACGACGAGGTAGACCGACGTCGCGACGGCCGCGACCGCGACGAGCGCGGCCCCCGGGTCGAACGCGATCCCTCCCCCCTCGCCGAGGGAGATGAGTGCGACCCCGGCGAACGATACGGCGATGCCGGTCCAGCCCGAAGCGCTGAGCCGCTCGCCGAGGAACAGGGCGGAGAGCAGCGCGGTCAGTATCGGGCTTGCGGAGACGATGAGGCTCGCGGCGCCAGCCGTGACCGTGAGCTGGCCGAAGTTCAGCGCAACGTGGTAGGCGGTGATTCCGGACAGTCCCGCGAGAGCGATGCGCGGCAGGTCAGCGGCGCGGGGCATCCGCATACGGGTGATGAGCGCCCACGCGAGGAACAGGAGCGAGGCGGTGGCGAATCTGAGCAGCGCCACCTGTCCGGGACCGTACGAATCCAGCGACGCCCGGATGCCGGCGAAGGCGGACGCCCACAGGAGCAGCGACGCGATGATCGCCACCCAGATGAGCGGGTCGCGGCGCCAGGCGTGCGGGTCAGTCACGTGCGGGATGTGGCGTCGAGAACGAAGCGGGCCACGTCTGAGCGCTCTGCGAGCAACTCCCACGATCCGGGCGAGCCGGCGGCTCGGGCGCCGAGTTCGAAGTGCAGCATCGCGATGCCGCAGTCGACGCGCTTGGAGATGAACACGCGTTCCGGTCCGGCGAACGAGACGATGACCGACTCGCCTTCGACACGGAACCGCCACGGTTGGCGGTTGTATGCGGACGGCGCTATGCGAGCGGCTTCCACGCCGCCGCGGACCCACGTCGGCCAGTCGCCGGAGCCGAAACCCGGGGCGATCTCGTCGAGGCGCTTGCGCCTCTTCGGCTTGCGCATGCCGTACACGAGCCGCTCGGTCCCGGTCACCTGAGGCGCGGGGTGTCCCACGGGAGTGATGGCGAGGATGCGTTCGTGAGGCGCCACCTCGGCGACGGAGCGCGCGACCCGGTCGTTGAAGAGCCCGGCCACCCAGCACGTCGCGAAGCCGAGCGCGGTGGCCTCGAGGATCGCGGCCTCACCGGTGTAACCGATCGCGGTCAGGGCTGAGGGTGAGTGCGTGCTCGCCGCGAACAGCATGATCGCCGACGCCCCGGTGATGCGCCCGTACGACCCTGCGATGCCGCGGAAGACCCGCTCGGGCGCGTCTGAGGCGACGAGCACGCGAGCGTCCGGATGGGGCCGGATCGCGCCGGGCAATCGCCGGAGCTCGTCCAGTTCGGCGGCGGTGAGGGGCGTGCCGTCGAACGAGCGTCGCGACGTGCGTGTCTCGGCTGATTCGAGCCAGCGCGCCACCGGGGCGTCAGGCATCGAGAGCGTGGCGCGCGGGTCGGTGCGAGAGTGTTCCATGACGTCCCGTATCTTAGGTGCGCGAGGCGAGGGCGACGAACGCCGCGGTCAGCGCCGCGATCGCCACGGCCGCCGTCGTCCAGAGTACCAGCCCGGCCTCTGCGGCGCCCGCGCGTTCGAGCGCCGCGGCGACGCGGGCCGCGAGCGGCCCCTCGGCGATGACGGGAGCGCTCTTCGCGGCGGGGCGCCGCGTCCGCTCGTCGCGGCGCTCCGCGATCGCCGAGGCCCACGCGAGGACCGGCGCGTACACGTCAGCGGGAGGCACCGTCCCCGCGAGCCTCCCGAGCACGCCGCGCGCGGTCCAGCCGAGGGCGGCCAACGCCGCACCGGCGATGAGAGGCCACAGCGCGAGCCAGAGGTAGTGAGCGCCCAGCGATGCCGCGGCGGCGTGACGCGCGTCCTGGTACGGGAGGTACCAGAATGCGGCTGTGACGGCGGCCAGCATGAGCGCCCAGGCGGCGACAGCCGCCGGCCTGTTTCCGGAGCGCGCGGGCAGCCTCGCGATGTCGCGCCCGGTCGCGGTCAGGTACAGGAAGCGAGCCATCAGCAGCGTGGTGCCCACCGCCGTGAGCGGCAGGACGCTCGCGAGCGCGGCGCTCCACCCGCCCGGGGCGAGCGCGGCCGCGTCTTTGAGCACCAGCTTGACCGCCGCTCCGCTCGTGAGCGGCGCGCCGGCGAGCGCGAGCGCCGGCAGGGCGAGGCCGATGATGAATGGCAGGCGCTGCGTCGCGTGAGCGGCCAGGTCCTCGCCGAGGAAGAGCGCGGCCTTCGCGAGTCCGTGATGGATGGCGTACGCTGCCGCCGCGATGGCGGCGAGCGGCCACGCGTCGGGCGTCGCAAGTCCCGCTCCGATCG
>DASSAH010000139.1:0-2099 GCA_035685585.1 Coriobacteriia bacterium | reverse complement strand
AGACGCACCCCTCCGCCGCCGCGCTTCGCGTCGCTCAGGACCGCCTGAGGGAGAAAGAGACGTTCCAGGAACTCGGCATCCCTGTCCCCGACTACGCAGCGGTCAACGATCTCGAGACACTGCGCCGAGCGGCGGACGCGATCGGTCTGCCTGCCCTACTCAAGACGCGGACCCTCGGCTACGACGGGAAGGGGCAGGCCGTCATAGAGGAGGCGCGCGGGATCGAGCCGGCGTGGGACGCTGTCGGCCGCGCCCCCGCGATACTGGAGTCACTGGTGGCGTTCGAGCGGGAGGTCTCCGTCATCGGCGCGCGCGACAAGAGTGGCCGGTGCGTGTTCTACCCGCTGGCCGAGAACCGGCATCGCGGCGGCATCTTGCGCTTGTCGCGCACGAGCGCGGGTGATGACCAGCAGTCGCGTGCGGAGACCTTTGCACGGCGCCTGCTTGAACGGCTCGAGTACGTCGGGGTCCTCACGCTGGAGCTCTTCGAGGCGCGCGGCCAGCTGCTCGCGAACGAGATGGCGCCTCGCGTCCACAACAGTGGGCACTGGACCATCGAGGGGGCGCAGCCGTCACAGTTCGAGAACCACCTCCGCGCGGTGTGCGGGCTCCCGGTCGCTCAACCCACGCTCGTGAGCCCGGCCGCGATGGTGAACTTCGTGGGACACCTGCCACCCGAGGACGAGATCGCCGTGGTGTCCGGCGCGACACTGCACGAATACGGGAAGGAGGCCCGGCCCGGACGCAAGGTCGGACATGTCACGCTGCTTCGAGGCGACCGGTCCTCAAGCGAGCACCGATCGCGCCTGGTACGGATAGTTCAGCTCGCCGGGGAGCACGAGATCGCCGAAGAGGTGCTGGGGGAGTCCCCGTGAGTCCGGCCCCCTACGCCGGCGCGCGCGTCGCACTCCTCACCCAGCATGGGAAGGAGCGCGTGATCGCCCCTGTGCTCGAGGAGGCCCTATCGTGCACGGTCGTGCATGTCACGGGGTACGACACCGACCTTCTCGGCACCTTCACCCGCGAAACGCCCCGCTCTGGGACCCAATTCGAGACCGCTGTGCGCAAAGCGCGGCTCGGGATGGAGCTTGCCGGACTGCCGCTCGGTGTCGCGAGCGAAGGGTCGTTCGTGAGAGACCCGTACGTGGGCCTCCTGCCGTGGAACATCGAGCTTCTCGTGCTCGTTGATGACGTCCGCGGGATCGAGGTCACCGGTGTCGCACAGGGCAAGGCGAACTCCGCGCACCTGCTCACGGCTGACTGGCCCACCGCCCAGACGTTCGCTCGGGAGTCGGGCTTCCCCGAGCACCACCTGGTCGTCCGGCCCGTCGGCGAGGACGACCCGCGGGTCCGTAAGGGGCTCGACTCGTGGGAGACGTATGAAGCCGCGTTCGGATGGGCGCGCGGACTCACGTCTACCGGCGACGTGTTCGTCGAGGTCGACCTTCGCGCGCACGCGAACCCGACGCGGATGGAGAACATCCGGCGCGCCGCGGACGACCTCGTCGCGCGACTCCTCTCGGCATGCCCCGCATGTGACGCCCCGGGCTTCGGCGTCTCGGAGCGCGTCCCCGGACTGCCCTGCCGCGGATGCGGACTGCCGACAGCCCAGGCCGCCTCCGAGATCTGGAGCTGCAGAACGTGCGGGCTCAGCGAGACGCGGGGCGTCACGGGCCCGCCTCATGCGGAGCCGGAGCGCTGCGGACACTGCAATCCCTGAAGGCCGGTAGATGCACCCTCCCGCCGAACTCACATCCGTACACTCGCGGAAAGGTTGATTCAGCAGGGCTGTTCGTGCAGAATCTCACGAACAGCGCGCGTCTGAGTACGGCTTCCAGCGTCATGAGTCAGGGAGAGGGGTGCCCGTGGAGTTCCTGGCAGATTTCGTCGGCCGGTTCGCAGAACAGCTGCAGACGCCCACGCTGGCGTTCCTGATAGCCGGCATGGCGCTGGCGGCCTTCAACACCCGGCTCCAGATTCCGGATGCCATCTATCACTTCATCGTGTTCATGCTGCTCATGAGAATCGGGCTTGCGGGCGGCATCACGCTTCGGGAGGCGAATCCTCTCGAGATGTTGATGCCCATCGCGTCCGCGGTG
>DASSAH010000138.1:0-2267 GCA_035685585.1 Coriobacteriia bacterium | reverse complement strand
CTCTTTGGAACCGATGGAGTCCGCGGTGTCGCGAACACCGAGCTCACGCCAGAACTCGCGTTTCGACTCGGCGAGGCGGCCGGTCACTTCCTCGGCGAGAGGGGGCAGGGACGCATCGTCGTAGGCAGGGACACGCGCCGGTCCGGCGGGATGCTCGAGGCGGCGATTGTCGCCGGCATCTGCTCCGGAGGGGCCGACGCGCTGGTGGCCGGCATCGTGCCGACCCCGGCGGTCGCGCATCTGACCCGGGAGTTCGACGCCGATGGCGGCGTCGTCATCTCGGCATCGCACAACCCGGCTCCGTACAACGGGATCAAGTTCTTCAGCCGAGACGGGTTCAAGCTGCCCGACGAGCTCGAGGACGAGATCGAGGCGTTCACCGCCGCGAAGCGTGAGTGGGAACGGCCCACCGGAGCGGATGTCGGCCGGGTGGTGCCTGTGGGTGATGCGCTCGACCGCTACGTGCGGTACGCGGCCGGGACGATCGACGACGACCTGAGCGGGTTGACCATCGCTGTCGATTGCGGCCACGGCGCGGCAAGCGTCGCCACCCCCAGGACTCTTCGCCAGCTCGGCGCGAAGGTCATCAGCGTCAACTGCGACTGGGACGGCATGGACATCAACGACGCCTGCGGCTCGACCGATCTCGGTCCCCTGATCGAGCTGGTCAGGACGCATGAGGTCGATTTCGGCATCGCGCACGATGGTGACGCCGATCGTGTGCTCGCTGTCGACGAGACCGGGAGCGAGATCGACGGCGACATGATCATGGCGGTCTGTGCCACGCAGATGAAGGCGCGAAACGCTCTGAAGGCCGACACGGTTGTGAGCACGGTGATGTGCAATCTTGGCTTCGAGATCGCGATGCGCGACCACGGGATCGCTGTCATCAAGACCAAGGTCGGCGACCGGTACGTCCTCGAGCAGATGCTGGCTTCCGGTGCCGTGCTCGGAGGAGAGCAGTCGGGTCACGTCATCTTCCTCGATCACAGCACCACGGGGGACGGTTTGATCACCGCACTCCAGGTGGCTGACATCGTGAAGCGCTCGGGTCGCCCGCTCTCCGAGTTGCGTTCGGTGATGACCCGCTACCCTCAGGTTCTCGTCAACGTCTCCGTGAGGGAGAAGGGTATGCTCGGGGCGAGCGCGGCGATCTCGGACGCTGTGCATGCGGCTGAAGACGAACTTGGGGATCACGGCAGGGTGTTGGTGCGGGCGAGTGGCACCGAGCCGCTGGTGAGGGTCATGGCCGAGGCCGCCGACGAGCGGGTGGCGAGAGCGGTGGTCGACCGGCTCGCGCGTGTCGTGGAAGCCGAGCTCGCGTGATCCCGGTGCCGAGTCGCCGCGTCGCGCCGTGCTGGTATACTCGTGGCGCGCGAGGAGCCGGGCGTCAGGGAGTCGACAGGCCGAGGAGGACGCCGCGTCAACTGATCCAGTGAACAAGCGCCAGGACTGGCCGGTGTGTTGGGCCAGTCGACGAGGAGAGGGCTGATCGAAGGATTCGGCGGATGGCCCTCCGGCCCACCGGGGTCGAAACGGTGTCGGCAAATCCCGCGGGTGACCGCGGGGACAAGACGGCGCCGCTCCGGTCTCTCACCGCGACAAGGGCTCTGCGCCCGTTCTTTTCCCGTGCGCACGGCCCGGTGGAGACTCCGTAGACCAATCGAGCGCGCACGCGCTTCAGTGAGTGATCGAGGTACACAGATGTGCGGAATCGTGGGATATGTCGGACCCCGTCAGGCGAGCGATGTGCTCATGGGCGGGTTGGCCCGGCTCGAGTACCGCGGCTATGACTCGGCGGGTATCGCGATCATGGGCAACGGTGGGCTCGATGTCGTGCGACGCCTCGGCAAGCTCGTGAACCTGTCCAACGCCGTGAGCGAAACGCCGGTTCCCGGGACGATCGGGATCGGGCACACCCGCTGGGCGACGCACGGGCGGCCCAGCGAGGAGAACGCGCACCCCCATGTCGACTGCACGGGGCGGGTCGCGGTGGTCCACAATGGAATCATCGAGAACTACCTGGAGCTGCGGGAGGAGCTCGCGGCGACCGGTCACATCCTGCGGTCGGAGACGGACACCGAGGTCGTCGCGCACCTCATTGAGGCGTACTACGACGGGGACCTCGCGTCTGCCGTGCGGCGGGCGATGAGGCGACTCGAGGGGAGCTACGCGCTCGGCGTCGTTCACCTGGACCATCCCGAGACCGTCGTCGCGGCGCGGAAGGACTCGCCGCTCATCATCGGCATCGGTGACGGCGAAAACGT
>DASSAH010000137.1:0-1813 GCA_035685585.1 Coriobacteriia bacterium | reverse complement strand
AGTGCGAGACGGCGTGTGTCCTCGCGCGCAGGGGCGAGCCGGTCGCCATCGGCCGGCTCGAGCGGTGGCTCGGCGACTTCGACCTGGCCTGTGAGCTCGAGGCGCGCTGCGTGCCCGAGGTCGCCCCCGCGACGGGCTTTCGTTGCGCGGTCGTCGGCTCCGGGCCAGCCGGGCTGGCGTGCGCGGGCGAGCTCGCGCGCCTCGGACACGCCGTCACCGTCTTCGAGTCGCTCCATGCGCCCGGCGGCGTCCTGACCTACGGCATCCCCGAATTCCGCCTGCCGATGTCGATCGTCGAGGCGGAGATCTTCATGCTCACCGAAATGGGGGTGGAGATCGTCACGAACGCGGTGATCGGCGCGACTTACTCGCTCGACGAGCTCATGACCGAGGAGGGCTACGACGCCGTCTTCATCGGGTCGGGGGCCGGTCTGCCGGTCTTCCTCGGCGTGCCCGGCGAGAACCTTAACGGCGTCTACTCGGCGAACGAGTTCCTCACGCGTGTGAACCTCATGAGGGCACATGAGTTCCCCACGGTCGACACGCCGGTCGCGCGCGGTCGCACGGTGGCGGTGATCGGCGGGGGGAACGTGGCGATGGACGCCGCGCGCACCGCACTTCGGCTCGGCGCCGAGCAGGTCTTCCTCGTGTACCGCCGCACGGAAGATGAGATGCCGGCGCGGCGCGAGGAGGTCTGCCACGCACGGGAGGAGGGCGTGGTCTTCAAGATGCTCTGCGCGCCGTCGGCGATCGCGGGACGGGACGGGTTCGTGACAGGGCTCGTCGCGACACGCATGGAGCTCGGTGAACCGGATGCGAGCGGAAGGCGCGCGCCCGTCTGCGTGATGGACAGCGAGTTCGAGATCGCGTGCGACACCGTCATCGTGGCGGTGGGCACGCGCGCGAACCCCCTTCTCGCTCGGGCCGCGCCCGGCCTCGAGCTCTCGGCCCGCGGCTACGTGCTCACCGACAACGAGGGCGCCACCAATCTGCCCGGCGTGTTCGCGGGGGGAGACATCGTCACGGGGGCCGCGACGGTCATCCTCGCGATGGGCGCGGGCAAGAAGGCCGCCCGCGCGATGGACCGGTGGCTCGCGAGGCGCTCGGACGCCGACGATGCCTCGGGAGCGAATCGGGTATAGTCGGTTGTGAGCCGCCGACGGGCGGCGTTTCTGCCGGATGAGTGGTTGTCCGCCTCGGGGATCGGCGGGCAGCTGGATGGGTGCGGCGCCATGAAGGACGCCATCACCGTCCTGGTCGTTGACGACGACAGGGCGATGGTCGAGATGATGCGCACGGCCCTCGAATCCGAGGGCATGCGCGTGCACGCGGCGTTCGACGGCGGCGAGGCGATTCCGGCGCTTGAGCGCGAGACGATCGACGTCATCGTCCTCGACATCCTCATGCCGAAGGTCGACGGTTGGATGACGCTCATGCAGATCCGCGACAATCCGGCCACAGCGGACGTGCCGGTCATCATGCTCACGGCCAAAGACCAGGACCTCGCGAAGATCCTCGCCTTCAAGCAGGGTGTGCAGCAGTATGTGACGAAGCCGTTCAACGTTGCCGAGCTCTCCGCCCGCATCGAGAGTCTCGTATCCGGCAGACGACGGCTCATCGGCGAGCGGTCGCGGTCCGCCGAGGGGGACTTCCGAAAGCTCGCCGTGCGCAAGGGCGGGCGCACGGTCCTGCTGTCGATCGACGACATCGTCTACCTCTCGGCCCGCAACAAGTCGACGTACGCTCACACCTACGAGAACCAATACCTCGTCGACCTGACCTTCGGCGAACTCGAACGGAAGTTGTCGAACGA
>DASSAH010000136.1:0-3531 GCA_035685585.1 Coriobacteriia bacterium | reverse complement strand
GGACAAGCTGGATGCGAAGGACTACATGGTCGGACGTCTCGGGTGGATCTCGGACTACCCGATCATGGACAACTTCCTCTACCCGCTGTTCAAGACCGGCGCCGGTGACAACTTCTCCGGCTACAGCAATCCCGAGGTCGACGCGATGCTCGAGGAGGCCCGCACCACGACCGACGATGAGCAGCGCTTCGAAATCTACCGCGAGGTCGAGGCCATCATCGGCGAGGCGACGCCGGTCATTCCGCTCATGTACTACCGTCATCGCCACGTGGCGTCCGACCGTGTGATGGACGGCGTCTACAGCGCGAGTGGCCTGTTCGACTTCCAGAACGTCTGGCTCCAGCAGTAGCGGACAGGACTGCCTGAGTGTCCGTGAGATGAGTGCCGGGGCGCCCAGCCGGGCGTCCCGGCACATCTCATGCACACGGCCTATTGTCGGCACACGTGGTGGGAACGGTCGCGATGCTCACGTACACGGTCAAGAGAGTCTTGCAGATGATTCCTGTGTTCATCGGCGTGACTCTCATTCTGTTCATCCTTCGAGCGCCGGGTGTGCTGCCCGGCGACCCGGTCCGCATGATCGTCGGCGAACGCGCCATCTCCGACGCGCTCAGGCAGCAGATCATCGAGAAGCACGCGCTCGATGAGCCACTCATCGTGCAGTACCGCCTCTACGTGACCAACCTGCTTCAGGGCGATCTGGGCGAGTCGTATCAGCGTGGCCGGCCGGTGCGCGACATCTTCGCCGAGAAGTTCCCGAACACGATCCGCCTTGCGCTCGCGGCAATCATCATCGAGGCCATCATCGGCATCGGCGCGGGAATCATCTCGGCGGTCAAGCGCTACTCGTTCGGCGACGTGTTCGTCACGCTTTCGACGTCGATCCTGGTGTCGGTCCCGGTCTTCTGGCTCGGCATGCTGTTCCAGATCTTCTTCGGCATCAAGATGAAAGAATGGACCGGCGGGGCATTCTACCTGCCGATGTCGCAGATGTCGTCGGCGGATTTCCCGGACTGGGCGCACCTGATCCTGCCCGCGATCACGCTCGCCTCGGTGTCGACCGCGTACGTGGCGCGCATCATGCGAAGCCAGATGCTCGAGGTGCAGAATCAGGACTACATCCGCACGGCCGAGGCGAAAGGGCTCAGCAGGCGCCAGGTCATCGTTCGTCACGCGCTCAAGAACGCCCTCATCCCGGTGGTCACGTTCATCGGCATCGACCTCGGCGTGATGATGGGAGGAGCGATCCTCACCGAGACGGTGTTCAGCTGGCCGGGCGTCGGTCGCGAAATTTTCCTGGCGGTGGGCCAGCGGGACTGGCCGATCGTGATGGGCGGAGTCATCGTCATCGTCTTCCTGGTGATGATCATCAATCTCATCGTGGACCTGAGCTACGCTCTGCTCGACCCGCGGATCAGGTACGGGGGTGGTTCGCGATGAGCGCGCGTCCCGGCTCCCGCGGCACGCGTCGCTCAGACGGTCCCGTCGACGCCGGCGGACACGAGGTCAAGACGGAGGCGACCACTCTGCCGACGCTTCCCGGGGACGCTCACGCCGTGCAGCCGGGGTCGAGTCGCACCCTGTGGGGCGACGCGTGGAGCCGCTTGCGCAAGAACACGCTCGCCATCGCGGGGCTCGTGTGGATCATTCTCGTGCTGCTGATGACCATCAGCGCGGACCTGTGGGTCCCGCCATTCTTCGGCGACCCGCTGGCGGTGGACACGACGCCCGGCGCGAGCTTGCAGTCGCCGTCGCTCGAGCATCCATTCGGCACGGACCGGCTCGGGCGAGACGTCTTGTCGCGGGTCGTCTACGGAGCGCGAGTCTCGCTGGCCGTCGGTGTGCTCGCCGTCTCGATCTCGCTGGGCATCGGCTTGGTCGCGGGAGCACTTGCGGGGTACCGCGGCGGGTTGGTCGACACGCTCGTCATGCGGACGGCCGACGTGTTCTTCGCGTTTCCCTACATCCTGTTCGCTATAGCACTCATCGCCGTGTTGGGGCCGAGCTACCGCAACGTGTTCATAGCCATCGGCATCCTCGGCTGGCCGGGGATCGCGCGCGTCTTCCGAAGCTCCATCCTGTCCGTGAAGGAGAACGAGTACGTCGACGCCGCGCGGGCGATGGGCGCGTCCGACCTCCGAATCATGTTCCGCCACGTCATGCCCAACGCCATAGCCCCGATCATCGTGTACGGCACGATGAGTGTCGGAGGAGCGATCATCACCGAGGCGGCGCTGTCGTTCCTCGGCATGGGTGTACAGCCGCCCACGCCGTCATGGGGCCTCATGCTGTCTGACGCGAGGGCGCTGATGTTCGTCGCGCCGTGGCTCACGATATGGCCCGGCGTCGCCATACTCGCCACGGTTCTTGCGTTCGTGCTGCTCGGGGACGGGTTCCGCGACGCACTCGACGTGAAGATGAAGGACTGAGAGATGACGCATCTTCTTCACGTCGAGGACCTCGCCACTCACTTCACCACGCGAGACGGCACCGTGAAGGCCGTCGACGGGATGTCGTTCACGCTCGAGCCGGGTGAGACGCTCGGTGTGGTGGGGGAGTCCGGTTCGGGCAAGTCGGTGACGGCACTCTCGATCATGCGGCTCGTGCAGCCGCCCCAAGGCCGGATCGTGGGCGGCCGGATCCTGTTCAAGGGTGCCGACATCGTGGCGATGACCGACACCCAGGTGCGCGAGTTGCGCGGCGATCGGATCGCGATGATCTTCCAGGACCCGATGACGTCGCTCAACCCCGTCTACCGTGTCGGACATCAGATCGGCGAGTCGCTCATCCTGCACAAAGGCATGAAGCGGCGCGAGGCGTTCGAGCGCACGGTCGAGCTGCTCGACATGGTGGGGATCTCGCGTCCGCGTGAGCGCGCCAAGGACTATCCGCACCAGTTCTCCGGAGGGATGCGGCAGAGAGCGATGATCGCGATGGCGCTCGCGTGCGACCCGGACATTCTCATCGCGGACGAGCCGACGACGGCACTCGACGTGACGATCCAGGCGCAGATCCTTGAACTCATGATGGAGATGCAGGAGCGCACGGGTGCGGCCATCATCATGATCACCCACGACCTCGGGGTGGTCGCGGACATGGCCGACCGTGTCATGGTCATGTATGCGGGACGGCAGGTCGAATACGGGACCGCCGAGGACGTCTTCTACCGGCCGAAGCACCCCTACACCTGGGGACTGCTCGCGAGTCTTCCGCGGCACGACGTCGACGAGAAGGGGGTTCTCAACCCCATCAGTGGTCAGCCGCCGAGTCTCATCCACGTGCCGGCCGGCTGCGCCTTCCATCCGCGGTGCCCCCATGCGCGGGCGGTATGCCGTGAACAGACGCCAGGACTCGTTGACGTAGGCGGAGGCCATGTGTCCGCATGCCTGTTCGTGGACGTCTCCGACGTCGGACGCGACGTCGCGCCAGCGTCGGGTGAGGCGATGTGAGGTGAGCCAACTCCTCCAGGTCGAGAGTTTGCGCAAGTACTTCCCGGTGGACCAGGGGGTGCTTTCGAGTCGTATCGGCGGG
>DASSAH010000135.1:0-2251 GCA_035685585.1 Coriobacteriia bacterium | reverse complement strand
CGGTCGCGGTCAGGCTCGGGCTGTTGCCTGTGCCGACGGGCCCTGATGACGCTCTCGAGTCCCTGCAGGCGGACGACGAGCGCGGCCGACGCGCCCGAGCCACGCTCGAAGGTCTCATGCCGGCGCACTTCCCCTGCCTGTTTCCCGAGGTGTTCCTGCGTGACCGCCCGGGTTTCGACGTTATCCTGGGCAATCCGCCCTGGGAGAAGGTGAAGATTGAAGAACACAACTGGTGGGCGTTGCGCTATCCGGGTATCCGGAGCATGTCGCAGCGTGACAAGAATGCGACGATCGCCCGATTACAGGTTGAGCGCGCCGACCTTCTCGCTGAATACGAGCTTGAGTTGAAGCGAACTGATGAGCTTCGGGAGACCTTCGTGAAAATGATGGGAGGACGCCTCGGTTCCGGCGATACCGACCTGTACAAGATATTCGCGTGGCGCGACTGGGACCTCCTGCGAGAGGGCGGGCGCTTCGGGATCGTATTCCCGCGTGGCGTGCTCAGCGGTTCTGCGACAGCGAAGTGGCGAAAGGAGATCCTCGATCTGGGCGCCTTCCGTGACGTAACCACCATGGTCAACAACGCCGGATGGGTGTTTGAGGGCGTCCACCCTCAGTACTCAATCGGACTGGTGACGGTCGAGAAGGCGATGTCCGACGACGACCGTGAAGTCGTACTAGGTGGCCCGTTTCACTCGTTTGAAGGCTATCTCTCCGGGCGCGATGACACGCTCTCCATCGTCGCCGAGGAGTTCGCGACGTGGGCGAGCGGAGCCGCATTCCCGCTTCTGCCCTCCGCCAAGAGCGCGACGGTGTTCAGCAAGATGCGCAAGGCGCCGCGCTTCGACGCAGGTGGGGATTTCGAGTTTCGACCGGTGCGCGAACTAGACGCCACGAACGACAAGCAGTTCTTCGATTTCGACCTTGATGAGCCCAAGGGCGACATGAGGGTGCTCGCGGGCGCTTCGTTCAACATCTGGGAGCCTGACTTCGGGCCTCCGTACGCGTACGCGAAGCGCGAGGAAGTGCTCGCGCACCTTCAGCAGAAGCGCCAGAGGCAGGCCAGAACGGCGTCGAGTGCGTTTCAGGGGATGGACGTGAGTACTCCGGAGACGCTGCCGTGCCTGTCGCCGCGCATCGTGTTTCGGGATGTCACGCGGGCGACGGACACCAGGACAACGCTCGTGTGTCTGCTGCCCGGGCATGTGGTTCTGGTGCACAACTCTCCCTACCTGCTGCGACGGAAGGGCACTCAGGCGGACGAGGCCTATTTGCTCGGCGTTATGTCGAGCGTTCCATTCGACTGGTATTCGCGCAGATTCGTTGAGACTCACATGACGTTCGATCTGGTGTCTGCGTTCCCTGTCCCTCGACCGACCCTCGACGACCCGCTTCGACGCCGCATCATCGAGATTGCCGCTCGACTTGCGGCTGTTGATGAGCGCTACGTCGATTGGCTCGTATCCGTTGAGCGTGAGGTCGGCGCGTCCATCGGTACGCCTACACGGCTCGATGACTCGGAGCGCTTCGCGCGGATCGCGGAGCTCGATGCGCTCGTCTCGCTTCTCTTCGGCCTTACCACTGACGATCTTCGCATCGTCTTCGAGACCTTCCACCGCGGGTGGGATTTCGAGACTCGGCTCGAAGCCGTACTTGCCAACTACGCGCGTTGGGAATCGAAGGCGGGCGACCTCGGGCATCTCAAAGAGGAGGACGCCTCATGACCGACCAGTCACGCGACGGTCAGCCCAGGTTCGCAACCAATCGCCCCTCCACCGAAGATCGGCCCGCTGAACGCGTGGCGGATGCCGTGAACGCTCTTGTCGGCGAGGCCACGAAACATCTCGCCGAGCCCCCCGCAGTGGCGATCTCCAGCGCCTACTTCAACCCCTCGGGGTTCAGCCTCGTTGCCGGTGCGCTTCGAAAGGCCGGCCCCACACGACTACTGCTCGGCGCGGAGCCCACGCTTGAGGCGACGCGCGTGAAGCGGCTTGCGACCCGGCGTGCCCGCGCAAAGATGCATCCCACCCTGCGAGAGGCGCTGGAGGGTCATGCTCGATCCATCGAGGCCGATCGCAACCTCCTGGGCTTCGACGCTCCATCAGATGGTGCGGCCCGCAACCTGGTTGACTGGCTTCGGTCGACGGATGCCGATGGAGTCCCGCGAGTCGAGGTCCGACGTTTCACCAACGGCTTCATGCACGGCAAGTGTTTCATCATCGACGCGCCTGTGGGCAAGGGTGTGCTCGCC
>DASSAH010000134.1:0-3852 GCA_035685585.1 Coriobacteriia bacterium | reverse complement strand
CCCGCGGTCTGCTCGAGCAGCAGTTGCAGATCGCGCAGGTCGTGACCGGAGATCAGGATGGCCTTGCCGCGGCGGTGGCCGAGCGGCACCTCGGTGGGTACCGGATGACCGTACCTGCCGGTGTTGCCCGCGTCGAGCAGCTCCATCGCCCGCAGGTTGACCTTCCCGCACTCGAGCGCGAGAGCCACCCAGTCGTCGAGACCGAGCGAGCGATCGGCCAGCGCGGCGAGCGTCTTGAAGACGAACGCGTAGACCTCGCGGTCTTCGTGGCCCAGCACGCGAGCATGGTACGCGTATGCCGCGAGCCCTTTCAGCCCGTAGAGCGTCGTCTGCTGGAGCGCCTGGACGTCGGCGTCACGTCCCGTGTCCCACGGGCTGCCGAGCGCCATCCCCTGCGCGACCCGCTCCTCGACGCCCGGCGCCGGGGTGAGGTCGACGAACGCGCCCGTCGACTCGGCGTCCATCGAAACACGCAGCGCGTCGCGAAGCCGCACGGCCTCGTCGACCCTGGCCGCTATCGCGTCCGCGTCGAAGTCGACGTTCGTGAGCGTCGCGAACAGGGCGGCCGTTGCGAAACGGGCCGCCTCGGTCGTGTCGACCCCCTGCCTGTCGGCCTCGAGCGCCACCGCGCCAAGCCCCCTGCACGCGTTGATGAGCAGGTCCTGTAAGGCGGCGACGTCCTCCTTCTTCCCGCACACGCCGACTGACGTGCAGCCGGTGCCCCTCGCGGTCTGTTCGCACTGGTTGCAGAACATGGTGCTCCTCTCGATCGGTGGTCGGCCGGTACACGCGGCTGGGCCCGGGGACCGGACCGCGCCGAGACGCCTATCCGTGGATGAGCGCGGGCAGGCAGCGCGTGCAGACCCATTCGCTTCGCCCCTGCTGGCGCACGGGCAGCAGGGGCGCGTGGTCCTCGTCCGTGCCGCAACGGAAGCAGTGCGAGGCGATGTAGGTGGAAGGCTGCGTGGCGAGATGCTCCTCGACCGCCTCGTGGTCGAAGGGTACCGTCGTCCGGGTCTCGACGGAGAGCGCCCCCGTGGGGCATACGCCGATGCAGAAGCCAGCGCCGTCGCAGAGCTCCTCCCTGATGACGCGGGCCTTGCCGTCGACGATCTGGATCGCTCCCTCGGCGCACGGCGACACGCAGACGCCGCACCCGTTGCACAGCTCCTCGTCGATCCTCACTATCTGCCGGGTGACTGTAGTCGTGCTCATGTGGTTCCTCCTGTTCCATGGGGTCCACGCGCGTGGCGCCGGGCCCGTCGTTCCGCGAGTAGGTGCCGCAGCGAGTCCAGCGCGTGACCGCGCGTGATCGACCGCGGACCGCTGTACCGCATCACCTCGCGCATGAACTCGCGCTCGGCAGGCGCGTAGCAGTGCGTGTCGCAGTGGCTGCAGAACGGCTTCGGGTCCTTCGGGCAGAACGCGCGTCGCCGCTCGGCGTACCGCAACAGCCCCGCGCAGCGATCGCAGACGACCGGAGGCGTGCGGCCGTACGCACCCAGGGAGGCCGCGTCGCTGTCGAGCCGCGCACGCTCGGCGCCGTGGTGATTGTCCCTGCAGTAGATGACAGCGAAATCGCCGAGCAGACGCGTGTCCCGAACCACGTCTCTGTCGCTCATACGCTCTGCGAAGCGCCCGTCCGCCACGACACCCTCCTGTTGCGCTCGTGTCACACGCGAGCTGGTCAGCCGAGTCCATGCCGCAGCGTACGACATGGCCAGCACGCACGGCCTTGACGCCGGTCAACTCCGCGGGTGAATCTGAGTGCGCGCGAACGGGCGGGCGGCGGTCTGGCCGCCTGTGCGTGGGTCCCGCGCGCGCGACCGTGCCGCGCGACCTGTCAAGGAGTGCCCGTGGGAACCGGCGACCTGTCCTCGGCCCGTCTCGATGTCCGGGCCGCGCTGCGCGAATGCCGGCTGTGGCGTGGCGCGAGCGAGGGGGCGATCGACGCGCTCGCCGCGGCGGCCCGAGTCGAGGACCTGCCTCGCGGGGCGTCGCTGTTCGCCGAGGGGCAGCCGGCCGACCGGTTCGGGGTGATCGTCAGCGGGAGGGTGCACGTCTACCATCTCGGCGCTGACGGCAGGCGCATCATCTTCGAGACGCTTGCCGCCAGCGAGCCCGTCGGAGTGGTCGTCGCGCTCGCGGGCGGCAGGTACCCCGCTCACGCCGAGACGGTCACCCCGGTCTCGATCGCCTGGTTGACCCGCGCCGCGCTCTTCGAGCTCCTCGCGGCCGAGCCCGATATCGCCCGGAGCCTCATCGCGGACCTTGCGAACCGCGTCGTGGCGTTCACAAGCGTCGTGCAGACGCTCGCGCTCGACGTCCCCGCGCGCCTGTCCCGCTACCTGTTCCAGCGAGCCCTGGCCGTCGGCACTCCGTCCCCCCGCGGCCTCGAGGTCGACCTCGGCATGCGCAAGAGCGACCTTGCCGCTGCGCTCGGCACCGTCCCGGAGACACTTTCGCGCGCGTTCGCGAAGCTTCGAGACGAGGGCCTCGTGGAAGTCCATGGCGCGCGCGTTACGGTGCTCGACGTGCGTGCCCTCGCCGCGATGGGCAGCGGCTACAGCGAGGAGTAGACGGGGCGCGGCGTGCTCGGCGAGGATCGCGTCACGAAGCCCCGGCGTCACTCCCGGCGCCCTCGAGCCGACGGAGCCGGTCATCGGCCTCCGTCGCCCTCTCGCGCGCTTCGAGGTACGCGGTCTTCGCCTCGCCGGCGACACGATCGAACGCCGCCGTGATCTGCGCAGCCGGCGAGGCGGGCAGCGTCGCCGCCTTCGCGGCCAGTTCGCGCTCGGCGGCGTTGAACCGCGCGCCGAGCGTGTTGGCCTCGACGAGCCTGCCGGCGAGGAACGCCTCGTCCGCCTGCTTGGCGAGGAGCAACGCGGCCAGCTTCTCGTCGCTGTACGCGCGATACATCGACAGGTCGACCTCAGGGAACGCAGCCGCCGCTTCATCGAGCCGAGTCCTCGCCTCGGTGATCTTCGCGTTGGCCTGCCGCGTCAGTTGAGCCGACCGCGTGACGCTCTCCCGCGTCAGCTTGTTGTACTCGGCCACCGCCTGGCGCGAGAGTTCCTTGGCCTCACGCATCGACTCCCAGGCACGCATCGCCGGTCCGTACGCGGCGGCTGCCTTCTCGCTCGCCTCAAGGATCGGGCCGGCGTGCTGAAGCATCTCGCGCCGCGCCTCCGCCGAGTCCCGCAGCGCCCGCGCGTAGGCGACCTCCTCGTCGGGGAGCATCTCGACGCTCCCGTCGATGAGCGCGATGGCCTCATCGAGATCGGTCGTCGCCGTGGGCATCTGGCTCGCGACTTCGGCGACACGCGTGGTGGTGAGCGACGCGACGTCAGCGCGTACGACCTCGTCGAGAGCAAGCACCGCCGCCTCCGCGCGCTCGACGTCGGCCGTCGCCCGCTCGAGCCGCTCCACCGCGTCTCGCTGTTCGGTCACGGTCTGGTAGTAGATCCAGCCCGCGATGCCAATCGCCACGACCGCGAGGGTCACGGCGACAGCGACCAGAGCGGTCACGCGTCGAGAACGCCTACTCGCAGGCTCCGCGATCGCACCTGGTCCCGGCTTGCTCGTCTCCTCCACGTTCGCCTCACATCGCTGGCCGCACGTCCCCTCGGTATATACCACACCCCCCGGCACCGCCTCTCGGTCTCGGGGCGCGTGCAACCCTGGCACACGTGTTGCTGCCATTCACGGCAGGGCATGGCGATCCGCCCCCTCCTCCCCCTCAGGGGCGGACCACGCCAGCTCGACGCAGACGAGGCGCGACCCCCCACGCGCCTCGTTTCTGTTTCCGGCGACTTTCATGGCTTCCGATTGGGATAGAATCGGGCGACGGAG
>DASSAH010000133.1:0-1962 GCA_035685585.1 Coriobacteriia bacterium | reverse complement strand
TACCGTAATGTCTAGCTGAATAGGGTTCCGATCCGCTACGGCGCCGAAGCGTCCGCACGGTCGGGACAACCGGAAGCGGCAGCTCCGTTGAGCCTGAGCGCACCGACGTATCGCAGAAATGCGGTGCTCGGGGCGCTCTTTTCGTTTTCCGCCCCTCTGCATCGCGCAACCGTGGAGGGGCACCAATGGCCAGCCGCTACCTCGCTCTTCGCCAGCGAGAGCACGAAATCGCCGCCGAGGCCGGACAGCTGAACCTGGAGACGCCCGAAGGCGTCGCCCGCCTGGACGCGCTCCAGGCCGAGAAGCAGGAAGTCTCCGCCGCACTCCTGATCGAGGAGAAGCGCCGCGAGCTCGAGCGCACCGCGCCGGCCGTCGAGCGCTCGCCGATCCAGTCGAGCCACGACCGCGCCGAGGATCGCCCGTGGGATTCCTTCGGGCACTTCCTGCAGGCCGTCGCCACCGCCGGCACGCCGGGCGGCGCGCACGATCCCCGCCTCTACGCCGCGGCTAGCGGCGCGAACGTCGCGAACAGCGCCGATGGCGGCTTCCTCGTCCGCACCGAGTGGTCGAGCGACCTGCTGAACAAGGCGACGCAGGCCGCGACCCTCGCGCCGCTCTGCCAGACGATCACGCTCGGCGATGGCGCGGACAGCCTCGAGGCGCCCGTCGTCGACGAGACCTCGCGCGCGACCGGCTCGCGCTGGGGCGGCGTGCAGGTTTACCGCCGCGCCGAGGCCGACACCGTGACCGCCGCGCGCCCGAAGTTCGGCATCTGGGAGCTGCGTGTCGAGGACATGATGGGCCTCGCCTACGCGACCGACCGCGCCCTGCGCGATGCTCAGTCGCTCGGCCAGGTCTTCGCCGACGCCTTCACCGACGAGTTCGCCTTCAAGCTCGACGACGAAATCTACCGCGGCACCGGCGCCGGCCAGTGCCTCGGCGTGCTCAACTCGGGCGCGCTCGTCACCGTCGCCGCCGAGGCCGGGCAGGCCGCCGCGACGGTCGTCACCGAGAACCTGTCGAAGATGTGGGCTCGGCTCTCCCTGCGATCCCGCGCGCGGTCCGTCTGGGTCTACAACGTCGACGTCGAGCCGCAGCTCGATCAGCTCGCGATGGCGGTCGGCACCGGCGCGCTGGAGCCGCGATTCGTCTCGTTCGGCCCGGACAGCGTGACCCGGATCAAAGGGCGCCCGATGCTGCCGCTGGAGCAGGCGGCGACGCTCGGCACGGTCGGCGACATCGCGCTGCTCGACCTCTCGCAGTACATCCTGATCCGCAAGGGCGGGATCGACGCTCAGGAGTCGATGCACGTTCGGTTCATCTACGGCGAGCGAACTTTCCGCTGGACGCAGAGCATCATCGGCAAGCCGAAGCTCGCGTCGCCGCTCACGCCCTACCAGGGCGCGTCGACGACCTCGCCGTTCGTCGTCCTCGCGACTCGCTAGTCACTGACCGTCGCGGCCGGGCGGCAACGTCCGGCCTATCTCCGACAGGAGGGCCATAGATGGCTCGTCTCTCTCTCCCGCAGGACTGCAAGCTCGTCACGGCGACGGCCGGCCCGGTCACGACGAACGGCGGCGTGACCTGTGACTACGTCTCGCTCAAGAACGTCATCCGCGCCTGGATTGTCCTCCAGTTCACCCAGGCGGTCGGGCACGCGACCGCGATCCAGCCGCAGAAGGCGACGGCGGTCGCCCCGACCGGCGCGGCCAGCATCACGAACGTCGTTCGCGTCTGGGCGGACGAGGACACCGGCGCGTCCGACGCGCTCGTCGCGCAGACCGACGCGACCAGCTACACCGTGGCGGCCGACATCAAGAAGAAGATGGTCGTGATCGAGATCGACCCGATCGACCTCGGCGGCGATCACGACGTGCTCGGCTGCACGATCGCCAACTCCGGCCAAGCGACCAACTTCGTCAGTGGTCTCTACATCCTCCAGATGGGCTACCGCCGGGCGAC
>DASSAH010000132.1:0-1870 GCA_035685585.1 Coriobacteriia bacterium | reverse complement strand
CTCCCTCGCGAAACCGTTTCCATCGGACTGACAGGATACCGTCACTCACCAGCTCGTCGACCGCGTCCAGAAAGTCACTCTTCGCCGCAACGTCGGTCACGATGCCCGGGAAGACCTCCTCCCAGCCCGCCTTGCGCAGCTTCCTGCCTCCCGTGGAATGGGCGCTGGTGGGGTAGGACTCGGCGAACTCCGCGAGGATGCGCCGGGCGAGCTCGGTCATGGGCGGAGGATGGCGTAATCGCGGACGAAGGCCTGGTTGTTGCGCCGCACCACGAGGTTGGTCCGGTCCATGTGGGGGGCGATGGATTCGATCTTTTCCGTCGGCACGGCGGTCACCACCTGCATCGCCAGCTTGCGGAAGAACGCGATCATGGTGCCGATGCGCTCGTCGTCCATCTTGCTGAAGGCCTCGTCGAAGAGCACCAGCCGGATGGCCCCCGGGGCGTCCTTGTAGAAGCGGTGGAAGCTCGCCGCGATGGCCACGTAGTACGGGGTCTGGGTCTCTCCCCCCGACTTCTCCCGCAGCACGCGCGAGAGCAGGGACTCCAGCGCCTTGCCGGTCTTCCCGTCCAGAGAGTCGGTGTGGCGGATGCGGATGTCGTAGACGAAGTACTGGCGGTAATCGCACAGCTCGCGCACGGCGGGGTCGTCCAGCTCGTGGGTGAGGACGTCGGTGAACAACCGCTCGATGCTCTCCCGTTCCTCGTCGCTCTTCAGCGCGGAGAACAGCGTACCCTCGAGGTCGCGGACCTCGGCCGCCGACGAGATGGCCGAGAGGAGCCGCTGCTTCTCGGGGTTGCGCGCGATCGAGAACCGGTACTGGTCCTTCCCGAACCGGATGGTCTCGAGGATGTGGTTGATCTCCTTGAAGCTCTCCTCCGCCTCCACCAGGTACTCGTTCAGGCGCGAGACGAAGTGCTCCCGGAACTGCTTCTCGGCCTCCGCGCGTGCCCGGCTGATCCGGTCGCGATACTCGGGCAGCTCCGTCTCGCGGTAGCGGGAGAGCCGCTGGAGGTAGTCGATGGATTCGTCGTCTTCGAGCACGAGGATCTCGTTCTCGTCGTGGTTGTACCGCTGCTTGGCCGAGCGCAGGTCCGTGCGGGCCTTGTCCAGCCGGGTACGGAGGCCCGCGTGGGACGATTCGTAGCGCCGGATCATGTCGGCGATGTCGATGCGGCCGTCGGCCTGCCGGCGCTCGCCGCGCATCCGCTCATCGTAGTACCCGACGAGGTCGGCTTCATCAGCCTGATGGGTGCCCAGGAATCTACCCAGCGCCGATTCCCGACGCTCCCGGTCCGCTTCTTCCCCCTGGAGACGGACGCCGAGCACCTCCACCGTGCTCCGAAGCGATCCAATGCGCTCCCGCAGGTCTCCGACGGTCTTCTCGGCGGCCCGGATGCTGTCGGCCAGGGCGGCGATCTGGGTCCGCAGCGCCTCGAAGGAGCTTGTGTCGACGGATGCGATCTGCCGGTCGAGCTCCTCGGCCTGCCCGCGTGCGGTTCTCAGGCGCTCGTCGGCGGAGGCGAGGTCCTCGATCACCGGGAGCTGCCGGAGGACCCGCGAGATGATCTCGATCCTCGCCTGTGCCTCGCGCGTCGCCGCGAGGAGCGTCTCGATCCGGCGGCCGCGCTGGTCGATCCCCTCCCGCACCTCCTGCAGCCTCCGCTCGCGTGCCTCCCGGCCGATATACCAGCGCCGGTACACCTCCTCGCGGATGCGCGTGGCGGTGCGCGAGGAGTAGCGCATGCAGTCCGCGGTGATCGAGCGCTCGTGCTGCTTCAGCGTGGCGATGTCCGCGCGGATCACGTCGCCCATGAGGAACGCGGCGTAGCGGCGCGCGGCGGGGGTGAGCGCTTCCACCACCTCGGCG
>DASSAH010000131.1:0-1647 GCA_035685585.1 Coriobacteriia bacterium | reverse complement strand
CGAACGGCGATCGAGCGGTAGCTGTCGCCCTCTTTTCCCTGGGAGGTGCGGTCGACGGAATGAATCCTCATCTTGGCACGCATGACGTGCTCACCTTGTTTGGAGTTTGGCATAGTGCTGGCGGGCCGAAGTCAAAGCGCGGCGAGCTGCGTGCCCGGGCCCCAACGTCGAATCCGGCGCGGAGGACCGCCGCGCCGACTATGACGCTGAGCTGCTCGCCGCGCCGGGGGTGGCGCTGGCGGCCGCGGCCTTGGCGCGTGCGGCAGCCTCGGCGGCCTTGCTAGCCTGCAGGCGCGGCAGCAGGTATTCGAACTGCACGAGCGCGTTCTTGAGCGCATCGCCGAGGTGGTTTGGGCCTGGCGCCGGGTCCTGCCACGAGAGGTCGGGGAGCTGGCGTTCGCCAGCCAGCTCAGCCACGAGCTTGCCATCGGCGTCGCGCGGAAGATAGAGGCGCGGCGGCAAATTGAACAGCACGGGATCTTTTCCGGCAGACTGCGCCGTCTTGATTTCTTTGATACGGCTGATGCGGTCGACGTAGAGCTTGGTCTTGAAGGTGTCGTCGCTGAAGAGGTAGATCGGTATGGGACGCATGCGCCACTCGACAGTGCGCGGCGCGATGGGCGTCGTGATCTGCAAACCGCCGCGGCCAAACGATGCGTAGAGCCGGCCGGGGAGCTTTAGCGTGAGGTCGTATACATCGGGCGTGCGGCCCTTGCAGCCTGCAGCATCGCCGAGACCGTATTGCGGCACGACGGCCGCGATGGGTGCATCGCGTTGTTCCGGCTGGGGGTGGATGCGGCGCGGGGCGCCGGGGATCCGCTGGTCAAAGCGGGCCACGATATCCTCGTCGGCGATGGCATCGAACCAGTCGATGACCGCGCAGGTGCCGTCGACCAGCCAGGCGGTGACGATGGCCGCGTAGTGATACTGTTGCGTATCGAAATCGAGCAGCACGAGGTCGGGCGTAAATGGGCACGAGCCCCGCGTGTAATCGGCCCGCAACTCAAGCACGAGCGACTCGTCAATCGTCGCGAGCTTCGGCGAGAAGACCAAGCCGAGGTTGTTATTGAAAAAATGCCGGAGCTTCTCGGCGTCGCCGAGGGCATCGATCCAGAGCAGCGCGAGCTCGGGGAGCGACAGATCATCGTAGAGCGAATACAGGTCGGAGATGTGGCGGGAGCGGCGGCGCGGGTGCGGCCGGGGATTGGTGGCGAGCCAGCGCCCGCTGAGCATCATCGCGTGCTTGATCTGCATGCGCACGCCGTCGGCGACGCGCGCACGCACCTCGGCGGTGAAGGATGGGCCGGCGACTGGATCATCGAGCATGGCGCGCGCGAATGGCGCGGCGAAATCGATGCGACACCCGGTAACGCACTCGTAATAGGTGTCGGTGCGAATGCGCTCCTTGTTCCAGCGGCCGGGCTTTTCCTCGGTGGTGCCGTCGGGGCGAATGTGCGTAACGACGTCACGGCAGTGATCGAAGCGGACGCGTCCGAGACGCTCTGCGAGCGGGTAGTCTTCGGGCGGGGGCTCGTCGGGCTTTTGGTCCGGCCGCATGTAGTTGGTCGCTGACTCGCCGAAGAAAGTGAGCTCCTGAAACGTGCCGCAGTGCGGGCACGGCACGAGGCGGACGGAGCGGGTGCCATT
>DASSAH010000130.1:0-4414 GCA_035685585.1 Coriobacteriia bacterium | reverse complement strand
AGGTGTTCGCTATCTTCCCGAACGTCTCTGAGGCACGGGAGTTCTAGCGGCCGAGGATCACCGGCAGGGTCCTTTGGAAGGGTGCCTCCGTGTTCGGTATCAGTGGGACCGAGCTTTTCATGATCATCGTGTTCGCGCTCCTGATCTTCGGCCCGGACAACCTGCCGAAGTTCGGCCGCACGATCGGCCAGATGATGCGCGAGTTCAAGCGCGCGCAAGAGTCGATGGAGGCCGTGATCAGGGCTGAAGTCTATGCGGACCGGCGCACCGCGAACAACACGGCCGATGCGGACGGTACCGAGAGCCCGGCGAAGCGCGCGTCCGCGTCGCCGTCTCCCGCCACGCCGCTTCGTACGGACGCTATGGCGCCCGACGACGATGACGAGGAGGAAGAGGAGTAGCCGACGCGGCTCCTCGGACCACGATGCCCATCGGACCCAAACGACTGCCGATTCTCGAGCACCTGCGTGAGCTGCGGTACCGGCTCATCATCATCGCCGTCGTCGTGATCGTCGGGTCTGTCGTCATGTACTTCCCGGCTCCGCGCTTCTACAACCTGGTCATGGAGCCGATCATGCACATCTTCGGCGACCAGCCGCTCATCCTGCTGAACCCGTTCGAGACCTTCACCTTGCGGTTCCAGGCGGCGCTCTACGCGACGCTGGTCATCGGGAGTCCGATCATCATCTGGCAGGTGATGGCGTTCTTCCTCCCGGCGCTCAAGCCCAACGAGCGCAGATGGCTGGTCCCGACGTTCATGGCTATGGCCGTGCTCTTCGTGGGCGGCGTCGCCTTCGCGCACCAGATTATCATGGGCGCCGCGTTCGAGTGGATCGTCGGCCAGGCATGGGAGGGCGTCACGCAGATGCCCGAGGCGAGCACGTACTTCCAGGGCGCCGTCCTGCTCCTGCTCGGCTTCGGACTCGCGTTCCAGCTGCCGGTCGTTGTCTTCTACCTGATGGTGTTCAACATCGTGCCCTACGAGAAGCTCCGCGCGAACTGGCGCGTGGTATACACCCTGCTCATGGTGCTCGCCGCATCGGCGACGCCCGACTGGTCTCCGGTCACGATGCTCGCGCTGCTGGGAGCGCTGATCGCGCTGTACGAGGCGAGCATGCTGTTCGCTCGGCTCGTGCTCCGCCGGCGCATCGCGCGCCGGAGGGTCCTGGGCTACTGAGGAGCGCCACATGCATGAGATGGGCATCGTCAGCGGGATACTCACCGCGTCGGTCGACTCGGCCAGACGAATGGACGCGGTGCGCATCAACGAGATCCGCGTCCGGATCGGTGAGCTCACCGAGATCGTGGACGAAGCGCTGCACTTCGCGTTCGAGGCCCTGAGCCCCGGCACCCTCGCCGAGGGCGCGGTTCTGATCGTGGAGCGCGTCTCGGGCCGTTCGGAATGCGTGGAGTGCGGCGCGAGTTTCAACCACGGCCGTTTCGATGTGGCGTGCCCCGCCTGCGAGAGCTACTTCTGCACGCTTGTCGAAGGACGAGAGCTCGAGATCGAGTCGATAGACGTCGATCTTCCCGAGTCAAAGGAAGGCGGAGACGAGACGTGAGGGTGGACCTCTCGCAGCCGATCCTCGATCGCAACGAACGTTTCGCGGCCGCAAACCGCGCGCTCTTCGACGAGCACCAGGTGTTCGTCCTCGACGTGCTCGCGTCTCCCGGGGCGGGCAAGACGTCGACGATTCTCGCGACCATCGCGGCGCTGCGCGACCGGTACCGCATCGCGGTCATCGAGGGCGACATCGCGAGTGACATCGACGCGCAGCGCATCAAGGCGCAGGGGGTGCCCGCGGTCCAGATCAACACCGGCGGCGCGTGCCACCTGGAAAGCGACATGATCCGACGCGCGGTGGACACGCTTGAGATCGCCGACATCGACCTTTTGATCGTCGAGAACGTGGGAAACCTCGTGTGCCCGACCGATTTCGATCTCGGAGAGCACGCGAAGGTCATGATCCTCTCGGTCCCCGAAGGTCATGACAAGCCGTACAAGTACCCCAACATCTTCGCCCGCGCCGAGGCGATCGTGCTCAACAAGTACGACACGCTGCCCGTCTTCGATTTCGACGAGGCAGAGTTCCGAGAGGTCGTCCATCGCCTGAATCCGCGCGTCCCGGTGTTCCCGCTTTCGGCGACGAAAGGTCAGGGCGTTGACGCGTGGGCCGAGTGGCTGATCGGACGGATCGAGTCGCAGTGGGCGGTCCGCCGACCGCAGGGCGACTGACGGGCGGTTCTCGGACGGACCGGGGGCTTTGGGTCCCCGCAGGGGAGGACGGTATGGACCGGGACGCGGCGTTTGCGCTTGTGGAGGAACGCATCCCCACGCGCAACCTCGTCAATCACTGCGTAGCGGCCGAGGCGATCATGGAGGCGCTCGCGCGCCGGCTCGGACTGCCGGAAGAAGACGTGTCCCGCTGGGGGATGGCGGGTTTGCTGCACGACCTCGACTATGCGCACACCGCCAGCGCGCCCGAGCGCCACGCGCGCGGGACGGCGGAGGAGCTTGCCGGCGTGGTCGACGACGAGATCGTGCACGCGATCCTCGCGCACGCCGGGCATGTCCCGCTCGAGAGCGACATGGACCGGGCGCTGTACGCGGCGGACCCATTGACGGGATTCATCGTGGCCGCCGCACTTGTCAGGCCCGACCGCTCGCTCGTCGGCGTCGAGGTCCGCTCGCTTCTCAAGCGCTGGAAGGAGAAGACGTTCGCGCGCGGAGCCGACCGCGAGCAGATGGACACGTGCTCGGCGCTCGGACTGACCAGGGAGGAGTTCCTGGCGATCGGACTTGGGGCCATGCAGGCCCGTGCCGGCCAGATCGGGCTGTAGAGGGTTCGAAGCGGCGCACGTTGACGAGCAGGATATACTCGCAACGACTTGCCGTCCGACCCACAGGATCAGCCGTATGCGACTCGTCATCTCCGAGAAGAACATAGCCGCGCGCCGAATCGCCGAGATCCTCGCGACGGGCAAACCGACCGCCGACAAGGTCTACACGACCCCGGTCTACCGGTTCAGCCGAGACGGCGAGGACTGGGTGAGCGTCGGGTTGAAGGGCCACATCATGAGGGTCGACTTCCCCGAAGTGCTCGACGGCACGGACCTCAAGAAATGGCGGCTCGACGCGCTTCCCGCTCTGGTGCGCGCGCCCGTCCTGAAGGAGGGTGCCGAGAAGGGCCTCATCCGCTCGCTGGAAAGCCTCGCGAAGAAGGCCTCGCACGTCGTCATCGCCACCGACTACGACCGTGAGGGAGAGCTCATCGGCGCGGACGCGCGCGACGTCGTCCGCCGCGCCAACCCCGGCGTGACGGTGACGAGAGCGCGCTTCTCGGCGATCACGAAGGAGGAGATCGAACGAGCGTTCACCGATCAGGCCGAGCTCTCGGAGACGCTCGCCGAAGCCGGCGCGACCCGTCAGGACATCGACCTGATCTGGGGAGCGGTGCTCACGCGCTACCTGACGCTCGCGTCGAACCATGCGTCCAAGCAGGCGTGGGGTGATGTGCTCTCGGCCGGCCGGGTCCAGACGCCGACACTCAAGCTCATCGTCGACAGGGAGCGCGCGCGAGAGGCGTTCGTGCCCGAAGACTACTGGACGGTACGTGCCCGGTTCGCCTCTTCAGACGGTGAGTCGGCCTCGCCAGACGAGTTCGCCGCCACGCACGCCACCGAGCGGTTCACCAGCGCGCACGCCGCCGAGCAAGTCATGGCCGCGGTGGAGGGCGCGGCGCACGGCCGCGTCGTCGCGCTCGCGAAGAGCCGCAGGGATGTGAAGCCGCCGACGCCGTTCAACACGACGGCGTTGCAGGCTGCGGCCGCCGCCGAAGGGCTCTCGCCCTCGCGCACGATGCGCATCGCCGAGTCGCTCTACATGAGCGGCCTGATCTCGTACCCGCGCGTCGACAACACCGTCTACCCGCGAAGCCTCGACCTGCGCTCGATCGTGCGGGACCTCAGCGGCGTGCCGGCGTACCGCGAATACGCGCGCGCCCTTCTGGGCCAGACGGCGCTGACGCCGACGCGCGGGGCCAAGGAGACGACCGACCATCCGCCGATCCACCCCACCGGCGCCGCGGACCCCGAGAAGCTCAAGCCGGAGGAGTTCAAGCTCTACAACCTTGTCGCGCGACGCTTCTTGGCGACGCTGGGCGCCGCCGCCGTGATCGAGAGCACGAAGGTCGACATCGACGTCTCGGGCGAGCGCTTCCTCGCGCGTGGCGACGTCGTGGTCGCGCCGGGGTTTCGCAGCGTATACCCGTACGGCATGAAGAAGGACGAGCACCTTCCGGCGCTTGCGGAGGGGGAGCTCGTCGCCTTTCATGGCGCCGAGCTCGAGGCGAAGCAGACGCAGCCGCCGTCGCGCTACAGCCAAGGGAGACTCATCCAGGAGATGGAGAAGCTC
>DASSAH010000129.1:0-1933 GCA_035685585.1 Coriobacteriia bacterium | reverse complement strand
CGATCTCGAGCGACGCGAGCTTCGCGTTCGCGTCGGCGCTCAGGCGCCTCAAGGTGACGGTGTAGGTGTCCCGGGTCTCGCCGTCTTCGGCGAGGGTCTCGATGGAGACGGGCCGCGAGAGGCCGCTGGAGAAGTCGACGGTGACGCTCGCGCTGGATCCACCCGAGCCGGCGCCGTCGATGACGATGTCCTGCATGTTCCGGCTCTGCCCCCGCGCCTCGATGCGGACCTTCCGGACGGACCAGGGAACCTCGACGGTGTAGCTCTTCACTTTCGGGCTGAAGAGCGGGCTCATCGCGTAGCCCTCGGGGATGGTGATCTGGGAGAGCGTCGCGTCGGTCTGCGCGTAGCGCACGGAGACCCGGTAGCGCCAGGGCTGCTTTTCCCCGGGCACCTGGAGGCTGTAGATCACGGGCGCGGAGAAGTCGTTGCGCGAGACCCCGTTTTCCTGGGAAACCGGCCGCCCGCTCGAGACGACCGTGATCAGCGCCTCGGTGTTCAGCGAGAAGGTGGCCACCAGGTCGAGGCTCCGGACGCTCGGCGGGACCACCACCGTGATCTCGACGGGGTCGGCGTTCTCGTTCATCGCGCCGGTCACGTTTCTCCCGAGGGTGGGATTGCGGCTGGCGAGAAACTGGAACGCATCGACGGGCCCGTGGCCCCGGCCGAAACTGAAGCAGCCGGCGAGGCTTCCGAGCGCGACGAGAACGGCGAGCATGCGGATGGACGGTTTTCTCACGTGGCCCTCTTTCCCGACAGGGATTCGGCTCCCTGCGAAGACGTTCGCATCAATGTTAAACAATAAAAGCGGCTTCGTGTGTCACGAATTCTGAAGGTTGCGTGGAGTGGCGTCCGGCGCCTTAACGTCCGGAGGGGAGGCTATATCGCCTCGATCGTCGAAGGCGGCTTCTTCGTCACGTTGTAGGTGACGCTGACCACCCCGTCCACCTCCGCGGTGATGCGGTCGGCGAGGCGCGTGAGCTTCGCGAACGGCAGCGCGGTCGGCGTCGCGGTCACGGCGTCCGTGCTCTCCCAGCAGCGCACCTCGATCTGCAGGCCGAATGCCCGCCGGCCCGCGCGTACGCCGGTCACCCGGTCCTGGTGGAGTATGGCGAGGTACTGGAAGGCGCCGCTCGAGGCGAGCTCCTCCTCCACGATGCTGGTCGCCGCGCGCACCACCGCGACGCGCTCGGGCGTGACGGAGCCGATGACCCGGGCGGCCAGCGCGGGGCCGGGGAACGGCGGCCGGTCCCAGATCTCCTTCGGCAGGTCGAGCGTTCGGGCGATCTTCCGCACGCCGGTCTTCCGCAGCTGGATGATCGGCTCGAGCACCGTGTAGCCGAACGCCTTCACGGTGTCGATGCCGAGCTGGGCGAGGATGTTGTGCTGGCGCTTGACGCCGGCGACGGTCTCCTCGACGTCGGTGTAGTTGGTGCCCTGCAGGAGGAACAGGGCCCGGCTCTTCTTCACGAGCGGCCCGAACACGGTCTTGTAGAAGGTCTGGGTGATCGCCTCGCGCTTCTGCTCGGGGTCGTCGATGCCGGCGAGCGCCGCGAAGAACTGCCTGCGGGCGTCGATCACCTCGACCTTCACGCCGAGGCGCCGGAACAGCGTCGCGATGCGCTTCGCCTCGCCCTCGCGCATGATCCCGTTCTCGATGAAGTAGGTCTTCAGGCGCGCGCCGAGCGCGCGGTGACCGAGCAGGGTTACCACCGAGGAGTCCACCCCGCCCGAGAGGGCGTTCACGGCCACGCCGTCGCCCACGGTTTCCGCGATGGCCGCGATCTGGTCGCGGATGAACGTCGCGGGCTTCAGGCTCGCGAGCGGGATCTCGTGGATCTTTTCCATGCCACCAGTGTAGCACCGCCGCGGCCGGCGCCGCCAGCGGCCGCTGTCATGCCCGTCCCACCGACTTCAGGTAGTCCGGCAGCCA
>DASSAH010000128.1:0-2339 GCA_035685585.1 Coriobacteriia bacterium | reverse complement strand
GAGCCACAACATGTAGAACAGCGGAGTCCTGAGGGCCTCGTTGAGCGTCGACTCGGAACGGGACGCGAGGATGTTCACGCCGCCGTTGACCTTCGTCGCGTGACTCTGTTCGGCCGACGGTGCCCAGTCGGGCGCCGGAAGCCTCATCAGCCACGCGGCAAAGAACGTCACTACGCTCGTCACGACCCCGAGGATGAGAAACGTGTTCTCTATCCCGACGGTGGCGATCAATCTCGTGATCCAGGGTGCGAAGATGACCGAGGCGATCCCGAATCCGACAAGTCCGAGCGTGATCGGGAATCCTGGCCGGTCCGGAAACCACTTCCTGATGGTGGGGACCGCGACGCAGTACGCGAGCCCGCAGCCGAACCCTCCGATGACCCCATAGGTGAGCACCAGCCACCATGGAGAGGCAATCACGCCGACCTGAGTGGCGAGCAGGTAGCCGACCAGGAACAGCACGCCCCCCGCCGCGGCGACCTTCCGGGGGCCATGCCTGTCCTGCAGAAGACCGCCGATGATCATGGATATGCTGAACACAGCCAGATACACCGAGACGGGTAGCGCCGCCTGCGCACGAACCCAACCGAAGCGCGTCTCCAGCGGAACGATGAAGACGCCCCACGCATATGCGATGCCGCCCATCAACGTCAGCAGGAGGCCGGCGACGGGGATCGTCCAGCGCGACAGCACGTACGTGGACGCGATGCTCGCGGCCTGGGCGTGAGACATGGACACGGTACTCGCTCCTTCCTGAGCGACGGAGACCTCGCCGTGCGGCGAGGTCCCGGCAACTCCGACACCAGATCACCGGATGAGGTGGTGCGGCCCTACGGCACGCATGTCATGAGGGGAGCGTACGTGACGTCCATGCGCCGAGGAACGAATGTGCCGGTGGACGGTCGCGTGGTTCGGTCAGAGGCTCGTCTTGAGCGGTACGCGGCAGCGCGGGACGCCGATGCCGCTTGCCGGACCGTTCGCCAACGCCACAGCGCCTTTCGCCGGAACCAGGACGGCGGGTGCTCTGGCCGCACAGCCTACAGCGACACGATCCTCGCCTGAGGCCGTCCGCCCTCGACGCGCAGCAAGGCGACACTCTCCCCATGCGAAGGCGCGCGCGACAGACGAGCCGAACCAGGGTTGACGTGCAGGGTTCCGTGCGAGCGTGTGATCGAGGGGCGGTGCGTGTGCCCGGCGATCACGACCCCCGCCGAGGAGAAGCGATATCCGGCGCGGTCGTGGACCACCACGCAGAGGACCTCTCCGATACGAAAGGAGGCTCGGTCAGGCAGAATGGCGGCCAACTCGCCGCGGTCCATGTTGCCGGCGACCGCCACCACAGGCGCGAGGGACTCGAGGTCGAGCAAGACGCGCCGGCTTCCGACGTCACCCGCATGCACGATGAGGTCCACCCCTTCGAAGACCCGGATGATCCGTGGGTCCAGCTCTCCGTGGGTGTCGGCCACCACCCCGATGAGGGCAGGCGGGTCCAGTCTCACATCAGATACCGAGGGCCCTCTTGAGCGCGGGCACACGCCTGCGCGAGACCGGCACCTGCGTGCCCGCTTGGTCCTTCAATGTGAGCAGCAGCGTGCCACCGTACATCGGTACGACCTCGCGAACCTGCGCGAGGTTGACGAGGTAGCGACGGTGTATGCGGAAGAACCCGCATGACGCGAGGCGCTGCTCAAGATGGGCGAGGGACGCCGTCGACAGGTAGCGCTCGGATTCGGTATGCAGGTACGAGTAGTCGTCCCTCGCCATGACGTAGTAGATGTCCTCCACCTGCAGCAGGAGCTTCCTGCCAGCCTTCTCGACCGAAATCCGCTCGACGCGCGCCTCCTCGGGATGCGCCGGAGTGAGACGGCCTATGGCCACCCGGAGCCGGTCGACCTCGACGGGCTTCACGAGGTAGTCGACCGCCATGACTTCGAACGCTTTCACCGCGTGCTCGCTGTGGGCCGTGACGAACACGACTGCGGGTTGGTGTTCGAGGCGAGCCATCGCCTCCGCCAACTGCACCCCCGACACGCCGGGCATATCGATGTCCAGGAACACCACGTCATACGGGATGGCACGAATCAACTGAAAGGCCTCGGACGCGTTCGACGCCTCTCCCACCACCTCGACCCCGCCGACCTCGCCCAGGAGGAAGCGCAGCTCCGAGCGAGCCGGCGCCTCGTCATCGACCACCAGAGCTTTGAGCGCCATCGGCACCTCCTTGGGCGGCCGCGCCGTCTGTCACGATCGTGATCACCACTCGGGTCCCCACTCCAGGCTCGCTCGACACGGTGAGCCCCGAGTCCGGTCCGTAATACCCCTTCAGTCTATCGTCGACG
>DASSAH010000127.1:0-11429 GCA_035685585.1 Coriobacteriia bacterium | reverse complement strand
TGGTGCAGTTGATGAAGGGGTAGCGGTAGCGGCGGTCACGCAGATCGAAGAGCTCGGCGACACACGCGGGGCAGGTGGCGATGTCCGGGGAGACCAGCGTCATCGCGCCATCGACCTCGGTGGACTCGCGGATCGTGAATCCGGTGAGCGGTTCGGGTTCGACCTCCTGGACGATGACCGATTCGATCACCGCCATCGCCGGGGCATGCGCGCGGATGAGCGAAGGGAACTCCTTGACGGCCGCCGCGTCACCCTGGACGAGGCAGAACACGCCTTCCGACGAGTTGAGCACCCAGCCGTCGAGGCCGAGGCGAACGGCGAGCCCGTAGACGAACGGACGGAAGCCGACGCCCTGGACCACGCCGGTGATATGAAGCGCGGCCGCTTTCACAGCGCGCCGTTCACAGGCCGTCGGCCGGATGGCAGCGAGGCGCGTGGGTGCTCGCGGCGAACCGGTTGTTGATGAGCACGAACAGCCGGTACGCCTGGTCGAGGAGGGTCATCGCCTCACGAGCCATGGCCTGGTCGATGGTCTCTTGTGGTCCGTTGAACGGCGAGTCGTGGATGAACGCGTTGCGCACCGCTCTCAAATCGCGCCACCGTAGCGGGAACTTCCGGTAGCCGAGTTCGGCTGCGGCGTCCTCGAACTGCTCGCCGGTCAGGTGCGGAAACAGCCGTCCGATCCTGCCCCCGACAGCGCGCTGCCCGTCGAGCACCACCTGACGGACTGAGACGTCTGCGCCTTTGGCAGCGAGTATGCGGTCGATGATGTCTTCGAGGATCGCCTCGAGGAACGCCGCGACGAGAATCACGACGATCTCGGACTCTCCTTCCTCATGGTAGCGGCGGATCCGGTCGTCCAGCCGGTGGAGGCGCTCCGTCGGGTAGAGGCGCCGCGAGTCGCCGTCGGCGGCGCAGAACGGGCACGGGGTCTCGCCAGCGCCGAACGCCACGTCCGCCGAGAGGAAGCCGCATTCCGGACACTCGAAATACGTCGGTCCCGACGTGCGGGTCGTGCGCGGGTGCTCGGTCTGACCCTCGCGCGTGTGATGCCGGTGTCTCGTCACGGCGACATTGTATCAGCGCGATGAAGCGGTTCTTCCGCATGCTACGATGGCGGCGCCGCGGAGAGAGGGGCTCGCCATGCCGGCGATCGTGCGATTCGGTGTCTCGGTCGATGAGCGCCTGCTCGGCCGGTTCGATGCGCTCATCGCCGAGCGGGGCTACGTGAACCGCTCGGAAGCGGTACGCGACTTGATGCGCGCGTCGCTCGTGGAAGAGCAGTGGCGGACGGGTGAAGGCGAGGCTGTCGGCACGGTGACCCTCGTCTACGACCACCACTCGTCCGACCTCGCCGACCGGCTGACCGCGCAGCAGCACGCGCACCATGCGGAGATCGTCTCGACCCTGCACGTGCACCTCGACCACCATCACTGTCTCGAGGTGCTCGTCTTGCGCGGCGCCCCGCACGTCATCGGGCGCATCGCGACCGAGCTGATCGGCACCAAAGGCGTCAAGCACGGCAAGTTCGTGGCCACGACGACAGGCCACGGGCTCTAGACGCGCTTGACGCGTGCGGCTCCCCCGGCGGCGCTCCCGGTGATCTCCGTCGATGCCTGCAGCTTCGCGCGCGCCTCGCCGATGAGCACGCTCGCCTGAGCGACAAGAACGCTCGCGTCGTGTTCGTCCGCCCGGTCCGCGAGGTGGTGGATCTGCTCGAGCCACTGCTGAGTCATCGCGAGCGAATCATCCGCCTGCGCGATCATCAGTCTGAGCTGGCCGATATGAACGTTGGTCTCACAGATGGCGATCACCCCGTTTCAACTGAGTGGAGACGGTCCGCGCGACCGTCGTCGCCGCTCCCCGGTTTCTCCCCGCTCCGCGTGTCAGGAGAGCCAGGGAGCGAGTTCCTCGACGAGCCGCTTCTTCGGCATCGCGCCGACGAGTCTCTTGACGAGTTCGCCGTCGTTGAAGATCAACAAGGTCGGGATCGAGAGAATCTCGTACCTTTGGGCGGTGGCGGGGTTCTCGTCGACGTTGAGTTTGCCGACCACGATCTTGTGGCCGTACTCAGCGGCGAGTTCTTTCAGGACCGGCTCCATCATGCGGCACGGGCCGCACCACGGCGCCCAGAAGTCGAGGACGACGGGCTTCTCTGCCTTGACCACGTCGTTCTCGAACCCCGCATCGGTGATTAGCATCAACCCGTCACCCATTCCTGCATCTCCCTCCATCGTGAAACCTACAGCGCGCAGACCTTCTCGTCGACGAAGCGTTGCGCCTCGAACGCGGCCGAGGCGCCCTTGGCCGCGGCGGTGATCACCTGCTTGAGCTCCGAGTCCGTGACATCTCCGGCCGCGTACAGCCCCGGCCAAGAGGTGCGGCCGTCGTGATCTATCTTGATGTACCCCTTCTCGTCCAAGTCGACAAGGTCGAGCGCGACCTCATTGACGGGATCGATGCCGACGAAGATGAACACTCCATCCACGGGCAGCAGCAGGTCAGGTTCGCCGACCGTTGAGCTCAAGACGACGCCGGTGACTCTGGCGCCGTTGCCTTGAATCGCTGAAACGGCACGGTTCCATCGCGGTTCGATCCTCTCGTTGCCGAAGCAGCGCTCCTGGATGCACTTGGTCGCTCGCAGCGCGTCCCGGCGATGCACGAGGTGGACACGGGTGGCGAACCGGGTCAGAAAGAGCGCCTCCTCGACGGCCGCGTCACCACCGCCGACGACGCAGACGGTCTTGTCCTTGTACAGCGCGCCGTCGCACGTGGCGCACCATGAGACTCCGCGGCCCGTGTACTCGGCCTCGCCAGGTACACCGAGCCTCTTCGGGACGGCGCCGGTCGCGAGGATGACCGCGCGTGCGAGGAACGCCTCGTCCTCCTCGGTCGTCACCACGAAGCCATCGCCCTCGGGGCGGACGGAGGTGACCGCCGTGAACGGTCTGACTTCCGCGCCGAATTCCTCGGCTTGCGCGAGCATGAGGTCCCCGAGCTCCTGTCCCGAGAGGCCCTTCGGGAATCCCGGGTAGTTCTCGATCCAGTCCGTTGTGACCACCTGTCCGCCAGGAAGGCCCCGCTCGAACACGACAGTGCTCGCCCGCGCGCGCGCCGCGTACAGCGCGGCCGTCAGGCCGGCCGGACCCGCGCCGACGATAGCGATGTCGACAGTCCGCATGTCAGAACGTGCCCCCTTCTGGTAACGGTTGGCCCGCCGCCGTTGCTTCCTGGCGGACCTGGTCGAGCGCGGCCATGGCTTCCTGATGCACCTGTTGCGCCGAGGCGTCACCTTCGGCAGTCAGATCGATGACCCGCTGGAACTGCGTGGCCGCGGCGGCGTAGTCCTCGCGGCCCCGCCAGTAGAACACGCCGAGGTTGAAGATCGCCTGGACGTGCTCTCCGTCCTGCTCGAGGATTCGCGTGGCCTCCTGGATGGCGCGGTCGGTCTCGCCCGTGTAGAAGTACGAGGCCGCCAGATCGGCCCGGACGTTGGCGTCGGTGGGCTGGAACTCGAGGTAGCGCTCGTAGTGCCGTATGGCGAGGGACGAGTAGCGGACGTCGCCGGTGCTCAGGCGCAGCTCGAAGTAGAGATTGGCGAGCGCGAGCCTCGTGTCGAGGTCGGTCTCGTCGCGCTCAAGCATCGTGAGGTAGTCGAGGATACGCTGCTGAGCCATGGGGAGCTGGTCGCGGAACTCGACCGGGACGGCGGTGGGGGCCGGGTTCCGCGCGGCGGGTCCCCAGATGGTGGTGAACACGATTGCGGCGAAGATCGCGAGCGACGTACCGAGGATGCCGAGCGGGACACGGTACCGCTGGAACGGCCGTATGATGAAGCGCTTCGCGAAACCGCCGTCCGGACCGTCCGCGTACCGCTTCACCTCGACGCCGTAGGTCTGAGCCTTCAGCAGCATGTTGAGGTCGTTCGTCACCATGACCAGGCCGTCAGGGCAGCCGGAGCTGCAGAGTTGGATGGCGACCGCGAGGATGCGGTCATCGGCGTTGCGTGTGGTCAGCCCTTCGGGCATCGGCGTGTCGGTGTCAACCGGCACGACTCGCAACCGGCCCCCGTCGGGGAGGTCGACCCCCTCCACGAGACTGCCGTGTTCTGACAGCTCAAACATCATCCGTGAGACCTCGCGCCCGCGGAATCGCAGCTCGGCGTCTGCTCTCGAGGTCTTCACCTTGTCGAGTTCGCCGAGCACGGTCTCGGGGATGACAACCTCGGCGTCGGGAAACGCCAGGAGCGCCTGAGGGTCTGCGAGCAGGACGTTCGTGTCGATCACGACGGTCTTCATCGGCGGGCGTCTTTCATGCTCGTCAGCGGATAGGGGTCGTAGAGTAACTCTCGAGTACCGGCAGTTCGTCGCGGGGCCGACCTTCGAGCAGCGCTGCCGCGGGAGCGTAGACCCACGAACCCGTGATCTCGATCCGGCCCCAGACCTCGACGCGGGTGTCGTCCTGGTCGTACAGGTACACAGTCACGCCTTGCTGGGCCGCGGTCTCGGCGGCGGCCCGCGCCGCCGCGTCGCGGCCACTCTGAGCCGCACCCGCGGCCGTGTCTGCGGCCTGCCGCGTCGCCTCGATCACCGCGCGGCGCGCAGAGACGTACGCGCCGAGGTCGTTGATGAACACAATAGCCAGCGCGATGCCAAGCGCCACGAACACGACCTTCTTCACACGCGGACATCCTTCCGGGGCACGGAGGCGTCTTCGTCACGAATAGTAGCAGCACTGGCGCTCCGGACCCTCCGCCTGATGAAGAGCAGGAGGACGAGCAGGAGCATCGTCACTCCGGCGACGACGGCGAGCCGGTCCAGGTAGGACGCTCTCACGGCGCTCGACCCTTCCGCAACGAGCACATCCCCAGCCCAGGCTTCGACTCCGAGCGTGCCAGACAGGGCCGAGCCGAGGTCGACCGTGACGGTGTGGAAGTTCTCCTGGGGCGAGAGGACCAGCGTCTCTTCCGCATCCCCACGCACTTCCATGTCGTCGCCGGTCAGGCGGAGCGTGACCGTCAACTCCTTGTCCGAGCCGTTGAAGAGGCTGATCGGCACATCGCCTGTGGGGCCGGCGAGCGTGACGTCATTGATGGCGACGGAGACCTGCTCAAGCACTTCGCGCGATACGCGCTCGGCCTGTGCCGCGAACGCGCGTCCGCGGTCGGCCGCGCCCCATCGGCCGTCGGCGCCGGCCCAACGGGACGACTGCGCGATGAGAGAGGCGTCGGTGGCCTCGCGCGCGTGCGGGTCCGCGGGACCCGCAGCGGCCAGGAGGCCCGCTGCGTACCTGCGAGCACGGGCGGCATCCTCCCAGTAGCCGGGGGGCGCAGCCACCGCGCCGTCCTCGGCGTCCGGGAGCAGTATCGGCTCGCCGCCGGTCGGCTGGTCGAGGAGTTCGGACGAGGTGACAAGTTCTGCCCAGGCCGCGTCGCGCAGGTATCCGGCGATCTCGACCACGGTCTGTGCGGTGCCGCTGCGGCCTGGACCGACGTCGGTCAGCGTCATGATCGGTTGGTCGTGATCGTCCGAGATGGCGTGCTCGAAGACGCTCAGCGCGCCAGCCGAGCCGCTCCCGGTCTCGACCATGTCGCACACTCCACGGTCGATCACGACCGCCGACAGCGGCGCACCGTCGACGGGATGCACGCCGGCGGGCACGGCGGTCCCGGCCGCCTCGAACGGCTCGGGAGCGAGCACGATGAACTCGACCGCGTCCGGGAGCGCATCGAGGGCATCGCCGGAGATCGTGTCCGACGCGACCGCCACGCCTGCCGATGGAGACGTTTCGAGCGTGGCTCGATACGCGGCGGCGCCGCGCTCGAAGTGCGCATGCAGGTCGGCGATGCGGCCCGAGGCGTCGAGTGCGGCTACGTCGGGATCCGCGTACCCGACGGTGAGCAGTTCGAGCCTGCCTGTCGCGACAGCGTCCCGCAACAGTCTGATCGCCGCTGCGTATCGCAGGGGGCCGGGTTCGTCCGCACCGGCCTCAACCAACCCCCGGTCAGGATCCGCGAGGAGGTAGCCGCGTGACACGCTCGCCCATTCGTCGAGGGTGACGGGGGAGATCGCGAGCGTGAGTCGCAGTGCGGGGTCGTCGAGCACCGCCCGCGCGAGGAGTTCCGCTTGTTCGAGCGCGTGCGTGCCTCGCGCGGGGTCGGTCACGAAGTTGCCCTGCGCGTCGAAGCGCGGGGCGGGGGAGATCCGTGCGCCGAGCGCTACCCGCGTGACGTCGGGCTCGGGTGCGTGGACGAGGATGTGCCCGGTGGCCTTCCTCTCGATCACGTCCTCGGCCTGCGCTCTGACCCTCACCTCATACGGATAGGCTTCCGGACGCAGGTCAAGATCGTCGAGTGCGCGCCCGAACTCGACGTCGACGGTGCCGGCCTCCACATCCGATCGGACCTCGGTGCGCTGGAAGATCAGCCGGCCGCCGGGATGGCGGAGCTGGAATCTGATTTCGAGGTAGGACACCGGTTCGTCGACGTCCACGGAAACGTCGACGAGAAACGTGCCGTCCGCCGGCACGGAGACCGGACCAGTGTCGACGCGCACCCCTTCGGCCGGGACGCTGAGGGCCTCCGCCGTGCCTCCTGCGACCTGCGGAGAGCCGGACGCGGCGGGGAGGGTCACGGTGGCGGCGAGGCATGCGCAGACGGCGATGGCAAGAGCCCGGCGGCGGAAGGGGCGTCGAACCCGGCGGTGGAGTGGTGTCAACGTGGCTCCGTGGGTCCGGTCGGCCACCTACCTGCGTGACAGCGGTAGGAGTGCCGTGAACGGTACAGAAGAATCGGGCAGAATGATTATCGCACGGCGCTACGGAAAGGAACCATGCCGCGATGCCAGACGAACGCGACGTCCGACTCGAGCCCGACCTGCTCCCGCTCATCCCTCTGCGGGACCTCATCCTCTTCCCGAATCTTGTCGTCCCGCTGTTCGTCGGCCGAGAGCGGTCAATCAACGCCCTTGAGGAGTCGATGCGCCAGGGACATCTCGTCGCGCTCGTCACGCAGCGGGACGCCGGGACGCAAGATCCCGGACCTGACGACGTCTACGAGATCGGGTGCGTCGCGTCGATCATGCAGGAACTCAAGCTGCCCGATGGCACCGCCAAGGCGCTCGTCGAGGGACAGCAGCGCATGCGCATTCTCGAGTTCGTCCAGACCGACCCGTACTATCTGGTGCGCATCGAGCGCATCGAAGAGTCGGGGGAGGTCGACCTGGAGACCGAGGCGCTGATGCGCGCGATCGTGCACGACTTCCAGCGTGCGTCGGAACTCGGGAAGCCCATCCCGCAAGAGGTCCACATGGCTGCCGCCGCCATCGAGGAGCCGGGACGGCTCGCGGACTTCATCGTGTTCCACCTCAACTTGAGGGTCGAGGACAAGCAGGTGATACTCGAAGCGATCGCGCCGTTCGAGCGGCTCGAACGGACGAGCATGTTCCTGCGCAAAGAGATCGAGTTGCTCGAACTCGGCTCCAAGATTCAGAACCGCGTCAAGGAGCAGATGACGAAGACGCAGCGCGAATATTTCCTGCGCGAGCAGCTCAAGGCGATCCAGCAAGAACTCGGTCACCTCGACGAGGTCCAGGCCGAGGTCGACGAGTACAAGGCGAAGGTCGCCGAGGCGAAGATGCCGGAGCAGGTCGAGGCGAAGGCGCTCAAAGAGGTCGGGCGCCTCGAGAAGATGCCGCCGGCGGCCGCCGAGACAGGTGTTATCCGCACGTACCTTGACTGGCTGGTCGGCCTGCCGTGGAACACGGCGTCCGAGGAGAAGCTCGACCTCCTCGAGGCACAGGTCATCCTCGACGAGGACCACTACGGACTCGAGAAGGTGAAAGAGCGCGTCCTCGAGTACCTGGCGGTCCACAAGCTCACCGACCGCATGCGCGGACCGATCCTGTGCTTCGTCGGACCGCCAGGGGTGGGGAAGACATCCATCGGAAAGTCGATTGCGCGCTCGCTCGGCCGGGAGTTCATCCGGATGTCGCTCGGCGGCGTCCGTGACGAGGCGGAGATCCGCGGCCACCGGCGCACGTACGTGGGGGCGCTGCCCGGGCGCATCATCCAATCCATCAACCAGGCGGGCACGAACAACCCGGTCTTCATGATGGACGAGATCGACAAGGTCGGGATGGACTTCCGTGGCGACCCCACCGCGGCCCTGCTCGAAGTGCTCGATCCCGAGCAGAACTCGGCGTTCCAGGACCACTACCTCGAAGCGCCGTTCGACCTTTCGAACGTGATGTTCATCACGACGGCGAACCTGCTCGACCCGATCCCGCCCGCGTTGCGGGACCGGATGGAAGTCATCCACTTCCCAGGCTACACCGAGGACGAGAAGTTCCATATCGCGGTCGAGTACCTCATCCCGAAGCAGCTGCGGGAGCACGGTCTTTCGAAGGGCAAGCTCGAGTTCGCCGAGGACGCGCTGCGCGAGATGATACGCCGCTACACACGTGAGGCCGGGGTCCGCAACCTCGAGCGCACCATCGCCATGGTGTGCCGCCAGGTCGCGCGCAAGGTCGTCGAGGGCAAGAAGGGCAAGACGCGCGTCGGGCAGCGAACGGTTCACCGGTACCTCGGTCCGCCGAAGTTCTCGTTCGGGCTCGCCGAGGAGCGCGACGAGGTCGGCGTCGCCACCGGTCTCGTCTGGACGGAAGTCGGCGGGGATGTCATCACCATCGAGGCGACGACGATGCCGGGCAAGGGTGGTCTCACGCTCACCGGGCACCTGGGGGATGTCATGCGCGAGTCGGCTCAGGCGGCCGTCTCATACATCAGGACGCGTACGGGCGAGCTCCGCATAGAGCCCGACTTCGCGGAGAAGCGCGACATGCACATCCACGTCCCGGCCGCCGCGATCCCGAAAGACGGGCCTTCCGCCGGCATCACGATGGCGACAGCGCTCGCGTCTGTGCTCACGGGATGCCCCGTGAGGCGCGACATCGCCATGACCGGAGAGATCACGCTTCGCGGGCGCGTCCTTCCCATCGGCGGATTGAAGGAGAAGTTGCTGGCGGCCCATCGGGCGGGGCTCTCCACGGTCCTCATCCCCCGGGAGAACCTCCGCGACTTAGAGATCATACCTGGTCACGTGCGTGACGAACTCAAGATCATACCGGTCTCCACGATGGACGAGGTACTGGCGAAAGCCCTCGTCCAGTCGTGTCGGCCGAAGCTTAAGCCTCGCTGACCGCCGAGTTGCGGGCGGGAGCCGGAATCGCCGCGGCCATCCGGGCGGTGCGGCTCTCGATTCGCTATGATGTGACGCATCGGCCCGCCCGCGAGACGCTCGCGGACACCAGGCCGTCATCAAGGTCGCCCGGCCCGCGCTCCGGCTACCGCCCCGCGGGCCTGGTGCGATGAGGGGCCCCGGCGGGGCTTCCCGCCGGGGCTCTGTCGCGTCGCACGGGGCCGGCTGCCTCATGCCTCGCTCATACCATCGGACGATGCGGGTTCATGCCCGAGGCTGCGCCACCGGGGGATATAGTGTTCAGAGGTAGCCGGACATGACGTCCACTTGACAGACCCACATCTGGGCCCAGCCCTGCGCTGGGTACGAGCGGGAAGCGTCGATCCATCGGCAGTAGGCGGTCACCCATGGCCGATGGGGAGCTAGAGGTGAGACCGGCCCCTCGATTCGGGGCCGGTCTTCTTGTGTCTTCAGAGACTGGCGGCCGCCGGGTCTTGGACGTCCGAGAGACGAGGGGTTGAGCGATATGGCACGCACGCTGCGCCGTAAGCCGCTGCTATCCCGGCTGTTCACGACGTACCTGACGCTTGTCGTCGTCGTGATGTTCACGGGCATCGGACCGTCGGTGCCCGTGTCGTTTGCCGAGGAGAGCGGGCAAGTCAACGATGAGGGCGTGGTCACGCCCATTGTACCTGGGGAGACCGAGGAGCTGCCGCCTCTCGAGACGCCTCCGAGCGAGGAGGAAGTCCCGCCGGAGCCCGAGCCGGTTCCTGCTGGGGATTCCGATTCTGGAGTGGAAGGCGATCAGAGTGTCGCTTTGAGCGAGGAGCCTCTCGCGACCTCGGACGAGCCCGAGACGGATGCCCCCGTGACGCTCTCCGCCAACGGGGGGTCAGGTCCGAGTGATGGCCAGCCTAGTGCCATGACGGTGTACACCGAGCCCGCGAGCGGACTCGGTGTCGTGCCCGTGCGATGGCCAGGCAATCCTGACTGTTCGGACGTGTGTCCGTCCGGACAGTGCCTCGAATTCAAGATCGATAGGAATCCTGAGAACATAACGTACTCTGTCGGCACGGTCGGCTCCATCACAATCACCAACTCGACCGGCACCGGCTTCAACTGGTCGGCGAGTGGTATCGAAGTCTACTTCGTCATCGTCAAAGGAGGGCCGGATGCGAACGTGTACAACTACTCCGGCCTTGGCGGGGCGACTGGTGACACCGGCTTGGTGTCACCGATCAACCTGAGGGATATGGATAAGCGCCACGGCGTCAGCCACGTCATTTTCTGCTACAAGGTGCCTGAGGAAAGACCTGCGATTGCGATTGAGAAGCACACCAACGGGCAGGACGCTGACATGCCGACTGGGCCGGTGGTGCCAGCGGGCAACACAGTCACCTGGACGTACTATGTGACGAACCCCGGCAATGTCCCGCTCGCACATGTTGCGGTCACCGATGACCAAGGTGTCATTCCAGCGTATGTCTCAGGCGACACTGATGGCGACGGGAAGCTTGATGTCGGCGAGACCTGGATGTACACGGCTAGTGGAGCGGCGGTGGTAGGCCAGTACGTCAATGTCGGCACAGCCACCGGCATGTCGCCCAAGGGTTCACGGGTAGCGGACACCGACCCGTCGCACTATTTCGGCGCGAGGCCCGCGCTTTCCCTCGTCAAGACCGCGGCACCTGTCACCTATGACGCGATAGGCGACGTCATCACCTACACCTACACGCTTACCAACTCAGGCAACGTGACGCTCTCAGGCCCGTTCACCGTCACCGACGACAAGCCCACCACGAGCCGGGTGGGCGCCGTGCCCGTTCCTGACGTGCTCGCCCCCAGTGCGTCTGCCACCTTCACCGCCACCTACACCATCACCCAGGCAGACCTCGACGCGGGCAGCGTGAAGAACATCGCGCAGGGCTTCGGCTTCTGGGGCAAGGACAAGGTCGAGTCCAACTTCGACGACGAGACCGTGACCGCTCTGCAGCAGCCCGCGCTTTCCCTCGTCAAGACCGCGACACCTGTCACCTATGACGCGATAGGCGACGTGATCACCTACACCTACACGCTCACCAACTCAGGCAACGTGACGCTCTCAGGCCCGTTCACCGTCACCGACGACAAGGCCACCACGAGCCGGGTGGGCGCCGTGCCCGCTCCTGACGTGCTCGCCCCCGGCGCGTCTGCCGCCTTCTCGGCCACCTACACGATCACGCAGGCAGACCTC
>DASSAH010000126.1:0-3868 GCA_035685585.1 Coriobacteriia bacterium | reverse complement strand
GGCCTCGGCGCGTCCCGCGGCGTTCGATCTCACCGAAGCCCGGCGCCATCGCGCGGGGACGGAGCGCGCGCGGGCGCTCCCCGACGCGGCCGGCCTCGAGTGCGCGCCGCTCGAACCCGACGACGTGGCCGCCGAGTTCTCCGCGGAGGGCGTGGCGGGGCGGATGTACGAGGAGTACGAACACCGCGGCGACCAGGCGGAGATGGCGCGCACGGTGACGCGCGCGTTCTCGGACGGGACCCACGCGGCGGTCGAGGCGGGGACGGGCGTAGGGAAATCGCTCGCCTACCTGATGTCAGCGGCGCGGTTCGCGCTCCTGAACAACGTCGCCGTGGGTGTGGCGACCAAGACGAACGCCCTGTCCGACCAGCTCGTCTACGGGGAGCTGCCGACGCTCTGCCGCGCGCTCGGAGAGCCGCTGCGCTTCGTGTCGCTCAAAGGATACGAGCACTACCTGTGTCTTCGCAGGCTCGACCGATTCGCATCCGGTCTTGACGGCACCGATCCGGGAACGCTCGGGGTGGTGGCGGCGCTCATTTCGTGGGTCGCGCAGAGCTCATGGGGCGACAGGGCCGCCATCAACGTTCACCTCCCCCGCTCGGTCAGGGCCGAGGTCTGCGCTACCGCGGCTGAGTGCATGCGCAAGCGGTGCCGCTACTACCCGCACCTGTGTTACGTCCACGGGATGCGGCGCCGGGCGGTTGCCGCGCACGTGGTTGTCACCAACCACGCCCTGCTCTTCCGGGACCTGTCCTCGGACGGCGGAATCCTGCCTCCGATCAGGCACTGGGTCGTCGACGAGGCGCACTCCGCCGAGAGCGAGGCGAGGAAGCAGCTGTCGATGGAGTGTTCACGCCCGGAGCTCGCCGCGGCGCTCGGGGCGCTCGGGGGCTCGCGGGGGCTGATCGACGCGGTCCGCAAGCAGCAGTCGAGGCTCGCGGGGGACGAGAGCGCGGCGCTCACGGCGGCCACGGCCGAGATGGAGCGCGGAGTGGCCGAAGGCGCGACGCTCGCGGAGTCGCTGTTCGAGTTCGTCCGCGATGTGCGTGTGAGCGGTGAAGGGCACGAGTACGATACCACCGAGGTGCGTGTCGACGCCCGAGTGCGAGATGGCGCTGCGTGGGCTGCCGCTGAACGTGTGGGCAGGTCGCTCGTCGCGCGTATCGACGTGGTCCTGGCCGCCGGAGCCCGCATCATCACGCTGCTCGAGGCGGCGGCTTCGGCTGAGGCGGAGCTGCGGGCGGACCTTGCCGGAGCGCTGAGCCGAGTGGCCGGGCAGCGTGAAGCACTCATCGCGATCCTCGGGGGAGAGTCGAGCGAGTACGTCTACCATGCGACCGTGGACAACCGGCCCTCCGGCCGGGCCGACCGCCTGGCGGCGTCGCGCATCGATGTCGGACAGGCGCTCGCCGAGGAGTTCTTCCCGAATGTGCGATCGGCGGTGTTCACGTCGGCAACGATCGCCACGGGCGACGATTTCGGCCATTTCGCCGGGGCGGTTGGTCTCGACCGGCTCGACGAGGGAGTGTGGAAGGCGGTCCGCCTGTCTTCCTCCTACGACTTCCAGCGCCAGATGGCAGTGTTTGTGCCGACGGACATCGCGCCGCCGCGCGACCCTGGGTACCTGGCGGATCTGGAGGCGCTGCTCTTTGGGATACACGTGGCGATGGGCGGGTCGGTGCTCACGCTTTTCACCAATCGCCGGGACATGGACCAGATCCATCGCATCCTCGCGCCGCGTCTCGCTGCCGAGGGCCTGGGTCTGCTCGTGCAGAGCAGGGGCACATCGGCGAAGCGTCTCCGTGACGAGTTCCTGACAGACCGGACCGTCTCGCTCTTCGCGACGAAGTCGTTCTGGGAGGGGTTCGACGCGAGGGGCGACACGCTGCGGTGCGTGGTCATACCGAAGCTGCCGTTTGGCCCGGTGCACGAACCGCTCACCTGCGAGCGGGAGGAACGGTACGGCAGAGCGGCATGGCGCCGCTACTACCTGCCGCAGGCGATACTCGAACTCAAACAGGCCGCCGGACGGCTTATCCGCTCGTCAACGGACAGGGGCTGCCTCGTCATCGCGGATTCCCGCGTGCTGGCGCAGGGATACGGCAGGGAGTTCCTGGCAGCGCTTCCCGTCGACGACGTCGAGCGACTTGAGACCAGCGCACTGTTGTCGGAGATAGCGGCCCGGTTCGGTGAGGACGCCACGGCCTGACCGGAGCTGCCGCACGGTGCCCGGCCGCTCGCAGGTTGTCCGCAACAACGTTGGGTGAAATGCGTGTCAGAGAGGTGCCTGAATCCTCAGACTAGGCGCATGGAGGGGCGTTGCGACGAACCACCGTCACGCTGAACGGCAGGTCCTACTCTTTTGACGGCCGGGGCTGGGTCGGCCCGGACTGCCTCAGGCCGCCGGCTGCAGCCATCGTCGAGCTCAATCGCCTTGCAGCCGCGCAGTTCAGCGACGATGACGATCAGACTGTCGGATACGAACAGCTCATGGACTCCGCAGTGGCCCTCAGAGACGCCGGGCAGCTTGAACGCGCACTGAGGCTCGCCAGGCGCGCGATGGCGGCCAGACCTGACGATGCCGCGCCGGCCGCAGTCACCTGCAGCGTTCTTCGGGCGATGGGGCGACCCAAGGAAGCGCTTCTAGTCGCTGACGATCTGGTGGGCCAGGGCTCGGCTTATCGCCCATTGCTCACGTCGCGCGCAGCCGCTCTCGCAGATCTCGGGCTGTGGGAGGATGCGCTCCGGCAGATTCGGCAGGTCATTGCCATTGGAGGAGGCAGGGCGGAAGCTGAGGCGATGTCGGTCTGGGGCCGCATCAAGGCTGCTGCTCCGGAGTTGTTCGACCAGTAGCGGCGTCCAGCGCCCAACAAGCGCATCCCTGGCGGCCAGACGTTGGCGTATCCTGGGGGCGTAAGGTGCGTGGGTTACGCGCCGGACGTTAGCATCGAGACGATTCGAGGAGCAAACTTGGCTGTTCCTGAAGCATATGCCGACCTATGGTCCAAGGATCGCGACGCCCAGCATGACTCGTTCACGGCGCTGTTTGCAGAGACGGAGACTCCGGTCGACTGGGCGTATGAGGTCTGGGACGACGTCGTCGACCACCTCGCCTCGCCCGATAACCACGATCGCTCCATCGCCGCACAGCTGCTGTGTCGTTTGGCTGCAAGCGATCCGCAAGGCAGGTTGCGTACAGACCTTCCTCGGTTGCTCGCGGTCACTCATGACGAGCGTTTCGTCACCGCGCGTCATGCCCTGCAGTCGCTGTGGTATGTCGGTGCGCTCGGCGGATGGCGACGCGATGCGGTGCTTAAGGCGCTGGAGTCGCGTTTCGAGTCGTGCGCGGGCGAGAAGAACTGCACGCTCATCCGATTCGACATCGTCGTCGTGCTCAAGCGCATGACCGACGAGTCCGGAGATCCGGTGCCTTCCGAGCTCGCCGCGCGGTTGGCGCTGTCCGAACCGGATCCCAAGTACCGCAAGAAGTACGAAGCCGCGCTGCGCTGATGCCACATGCCCCATCCCTGTCCAGTCCCGTGGTACCCCGCTGTGCACTCCAGAACGCGCCACTCACACCCGGTACCCTACTTCGATGTCTTGCGGCGGAACGTCGCCATGGCCACGGCGTACGCTATGACCAGCACGCCGACGCACCACGCGAGCGCGATCCAGATGTCAGCATCGACCGGCAGTCCGGCAAACAGGTCACGGATTGCGTTCACGATCGACGTCACCGGTTGGTTCTCGGCGAATGCGCGGATTGGACCCGGCATGGTCTCGGTGGGCACGAAAGCCGAGCTGATGAACGGCAGGAAGATCAGCGGGTAGGAGAAGGCGCTCGCGCCGTCCACCGTCTTGGCGGTGA
>DASSAH010000125.1:0-1570 GCA_035685585.1 Coriobacteriia bacterium | reverse complement strand
CCGTTGTACGACCTCAAGACGTTGCGCGTGTCGAGCACGACCCGCGCATGCTCGGCGACGACACCGTAGTCCACGCCCGCATGGTCTGCCACCACCAGCACCGCGTCGGCGGACGCGACGTCGGCGGAGGTAAGACCGACCCGCGGAACCCCGACACCGTCTACCGCGAAGTCGGCGACGTGCGGATCGTGGTAGACGACCTCGGCGCCTTTTTCGCGGAGCAGCTCGGTGATCTTGATCGCCGGAGACTCGCGCACGTCGTCGATGTTCGCCTTGTAGGCGACGCCCATCAGCAGGACGCGGGCGCCGGCGAGCGCCTGACGACGGGCGTTGAGGGCATCCATGAGCCGATGCACGACGTAGTACGGCATGTCTTCGTTGATCTTCCCGGACAGCTCGATGAACTCCGTGTGGAAATCGTACTCGCGTGCCTTCCACGACAGGTAGAAGGGATCGATCGGAATGCAGTGACCGCCGAGACCGGGCCCAGGGTAGAACGGCATGAAGCCGAACGGCTTCGTCTTTGCCGCGTCGATGACCTCCCACAGGTTGATGTCCATGCGCTCCGAGAGCCGCAACAGCTCGTTCACAAGGGCGATGTTGACCGAGCGGAAGATGTTCTCGAGCAGCTTCGTCATCTCGGCGGCGCGTGTCGATGACACCGGCACGACCGTGTCGATGAACCTCTCGTAGAGCGCGACCGCGGCCTGGGTGCACGCGGGCGTGACACCACCCACGACCTTGGGCGTGTTCCTCGTACCGTGGATCCGGTTGCCGGGGTCGACCCGCTCCGGGGAGAACGCAAGGAACAGATCGACGCCGACCCGCAGGCCATCGGCCTCAAGGATGGGCTGGATGACCTCCTCGGTGGTGCCCGGGTACGTCGTCGATTCGAGCGTCACGAGAACGCCGCGCTTCAGGTGGGGCGCCACGGCCGCGGAGGCGGCCTCCATGTACGACGTGTCCGGCGCCTTGCGGGCGTCAAGCGGCGTGGGGACGCAGATGGCGACCGCGTCGCACTCGGACGCGTGGGAGAAGTCCGTGGTCGCCCGCACCAGACCGGAGTCAACCAGCGAGCGGAGCCGATCGCCCGCGACGTCCGGGATGTAGCTCGAGCCCTCGTTGACCGAGGCCACCTTCTCGGCGGCGATGTCGAAGCCGACGACCCGATAGCCAGCCGAGGCCATCTCCACCACGAGCGGCAGTCCGACATATCCGAGCCCGACGACGCCGAGCACGGCGCTCCCGTCCGCGATGCGCTGTTCGACTCCCACCTGTTCGCACTCCCGTCCACAGCGCGCCAGCCCCACACCCGGCGCGACCTGACCGAAACCGTTCTATTCTATCGCGAACATAAGCTCGCCGGAGCAGACGATCGCTCCGCCGACCCGCGCCGTCGCCTCGCCGAACCCCACCTTCGCGCGCGTGCGTGTGATACGCACCTCAAGCTCGAGCGTGTCCCCGGGCCGAACCTGTCGCTTGAACCGCACCTTGTCGATGCCCGCGAAGAACGCGATCCGGCCGCGGTTCTCCGGGACCGCAAGGAGCGCCACCGCGCCGACCTGCGCGA
>DASSAH010000124.1:0-3439 GCA_035685585.1 Coriobacteriia bacterium | reverse complement strand
AGGTGGTGCACGCCGTGCACGCGGACGGCTACGGTGACGTCGAGCTCGTCGACCAGCTTGTGGACAACACCGCCATGCAGCTCATTCGGGCGCCGGCGCAGTTCGATGTGATCGTCACGGAGAACATGTTCGGCGACATCCTCTCCGACGAGGCCTCGATGCTCACAGGCTCACTCGGCATGCTTGCGAGCGCCTCGCTCGGCGACGGCACTGCGCTTTACGAGCCGAGCCACGGGTCGGCGCCGGACATCGCGGGGCAGGGGGTCGCGAACCCGCTTGCCATGCTGCTGTCGGTTGAGCTCATGCTGCGTCACAGCTTCGCGATGCACCGAGCCGCCGACCGGCTCGCCGCGGCGATCGAAGGCGTGCTCGACGAGGGCTGGCGCACCCGCGACATCGCTGGCGCGGCGACACCGCGGGAGCGGGTGGTGGGGACGAGCGCGATGGGCGACCTAGTGGCGGGCCGGCTCTGACATCGTGGCGGCCCGGCTCCCGGGCCGCGTCGCCCCTACGCATCGGAGCCCTCGTCGCGTACACTGTTCCGCACACGCGAGCGGCGGGAAGGGGTGCGGGATGCTGCTGCCCAAGGTGGACACCATCTGGATGGACGGCGCGCTCGTCGACTGGGACGCCGCTCAGGTCCACGTCCTGACCCACGCGCTCCACTACGGATGCGGCGTGTTCGAGGGCATCCGCTGCTATGAGACGCCTGACGGACCGGCGGTCTTCCGGCTCGTCGAGCACATGGAGCGGTTCGAACGCAGCGCGCGGATGCTGCTCATGGACCTCGGCTACTCGGTCGAGGAGACCGTGACGGCGGTGAAGGAGACGATCCGCTCGAATCGGCTGCGCTCCTGCTATATCCGCCCGATCGCGTTTCGCGGCTATGGCGTCATGGGAATCGATCCGCTACCGGCGCCGGTCAACGTGGTCATCGCCGCCTGGCCGTGGGACACCTATCTTGGCGAGGATGCGCTCACCGAGGGCGTAGCGGTCGGTGTGTCGAGCTGGCGCCAGCGCACCGTCAACGCACATCCGCCCGCGGTGAAGGCCACGGCTAACTACCTGAACTCGTCGCTCGCGCGCATCGAGGCCAACCGGCACGGGTACGCCGAGGCCGTCATGCTCAACGAGGACGGCAAGGTCTGCGAGGGGACGGGTGAGAACCTCTTCATCGTCAAGAAGGGCGTCATCCACACGCCGCCGGTCTCCGACGGCGTGCTCGAGGGCATCACGCGCGACAGCATCATGACGATCGCGCGCGACATCGGCATCGAGGTCCGGGAGAGCTCGCTCGTGCGCACCGACCTGTACACCGCCGACGAGATGTTCATGACCGGGTCCGCCGCCGAGGTCGTGCCGGTGCACTCGGTGGACGGCCGTGAGGTCGGGGAGCCGGGTCCGGTCACCCTCGAGCTTCAGGAGCGGTTCTTCCAGATAGCCAAGGGCCGCAACGCCGACTACGAGGCGTGGCTCGACCGCGTGTGACGACGGTTCGCGTGCGAGAGGTGGAGAGGACGGGGCGCAGGTGATAACCCTCTACGACACCACCCTGCGTGACGGCACCCAACGCGAAGGGCTGTCGCTTTCGGTCGAAGACAAGCTCCGCATCGTGCGGAAGCTCGACCTCCTCGGCGTGCACTACATAGAAGGCGGCTTCCCGGGCTCAAATCCTAAGGACGCCGAGTTCTTCGAGCGCGCCCGGGGGCTCGTGTTCGAGACCGCGACCGTCACAGCTTTCGGGGCGACATGCCGCAAAGGCAGCGCGGCCGAGGACGACGCCGGTCTTCGGACCCTGCTCGACACGGGCTGTAAGGCGCTCTGCATCTTCGGCAAGGCGTGGGACCTGCACGTGACCGAGACGCTCCGTGCCACGCTCGAGGAGAACGTCCGCATGGTGCGCGAGTCCGTCGCCTTCCTCAAGTCGCACGGCCGCACGGTCTTCTTCGACGCCGAACACTTCTTCGACGGATACGCGCGCAACGCGGGCTACGCCCTCGAGGTCGTGCGCGCCGCCGCGGAGGCGGGGGCGGACGCGGTCGTCCTGTGCGACACCAACGGCGGCACGATGCCGCACGAGATCTTGCGGGCGGTCGGGGTGACGAGGCTCGAGACCGACGCGCCGCTCGGGATACACGCGCACAACGACGCGGGGTGCGCGGTCGCAAACTCGCTGCTCGCCGTCGAGGCCGGCTGCACGCACGTCCAGGGGACCGCCAACGGGTACGGAGAGCGCGCCGGCAATGCGGACCTGCTCTCGATCATCCCCGCGCTCGTCTTGAAGATGGACCGCGAGTGCGTGACGCGCGAGCAACTCAAGCTGCTTGCCGAGGTCGCGCATTTCGTCGCGGAGACGGCCAACATCGCACCCGACCCGCACCAGCCGTACGTGGGGACGAGCGCGTTCGCGCACAAGGGTGGCGTGCACGCGAGCGCGGCGGCGCGGCTGCCCGAGGCGTACGAGCATGTCGACCCCGCCGCGGTCGGCAACCTCGCGCGAGTCGTCGTGAGCGAACTCGCCGGTCGCGCGAGTCTGACCATGAAAGCCCGCGAGATGGGCATCGACCTCACGGGCGACCCCGAGACGGTGGGCGCGGTCCTGGACTCCATCAAGGAGCTCGAGCACGAGGGGTACTCGTTCGAGACCGCCGACGCCTCCCTCGAGATCATGCTCGGCACACGGCTCGGCACGTACGAGCCGTCGTTTCGGCTCGAGTCGTTCCGCTGCATCATGGAGAAGCGCGAGGACGGTCGCGTGATGACGGAGGCGACCATCAAGCTGCACGTCGAGGGGCACCGCTTCATCGCCACTGCCGAGGGGAACGGCCCGGTCAACGCTCTCGACCGCGCGTTGCGCATCGCCATCGGCCGCTACTACCCGGCCCTCGACCACATCGAGCTCACCGACTTCAAGGTGCGCGTGCTCGACGAGAAGAAGGGGACGGGGGCGGTGACGCGCGTGCTCATCGAATCCTCCGACGGCGAGAAGAGCTGGGGCACGGTGGGGGTGAGCGAGAACATCATCGAGGCGTCGTGGGAGGCGCTCGTCGACTCGGTGGAGTACGGGCTCGCCCACCCACGGCAGGATACCCGCTCACCTCATGGAAGCTAGGCCACGAGGAGATTCTGTCGAGCGAATCAGAGGTCGTGGCATGAGGGTCGTGCGCGTCATCTCGGAGGGTGACTGCCGCTACGGGCTTGCCGACGAGTCCACGGTCACCCTCATATCCGACGAGCCCTTCGCGCAGTGGGAGCCGGAAGTGGCCATCGGCCTCGCGGGCGCCCACCTGTTGGCGCCGGTCGTCCCCACCAAGATCGTGTGCGTGGGCCTGAACTACCGGTCGCACGCCGCCGAGCTCGGGCTCGCCATTCCGACCGTGCCGGTCATCTTCCTCAAGCCTCCGACAGCGATCAACGGGCCGGGCGACGAGATCTGCCT
>DASSAH010000123.1:0-7608 GCA_035685585.1 Coriobacteriia bacterium | reverse complement strand
GGCGTAGAATCAGCGTAGTATGTCGCAAATTATCAGGGTACCGAGAACTCTTCCCGGGGTCAATCCTTGATTTATGGCGTGTGCGACGGAGCCGGGGCGCCGATGGCCGGGCCGCTCGTGCGGTCCGGCCATCGGTTCAAGACAGGCCGGTTCGCACCAGCCCTACCGCCACATTCCCCGTTCAGCTGTGTCGGGCCGTACCCGGTCAGCTACTTCAACTCGACGGCGGCGCCAGCCTCCTCGAGCTTCGCTTTCGCCTCTTCCGCCTTCTCCTTGTTGACACCCTCCAAGACGGGCTTCGGCGCGCCGTCCACCACGTCCTTCGCTTCCTTCAGGCCCAGCGACGTGAGTTCGCGCACCACTTTGATGACCTGAATCTTCTTGTCGCCAGCACCCACCAAGACCACGTCAAAGGAGACCTTCTCCTCCTCCGCAGGCCCCTCTCCGGCGCCAGACACGGGAGCGGCTGCGAGCGCGACCGGCGCTGCGGCCGACACGCCGAAGACCTCTTCGAGCTCTTTCACGAGCTCGGCCAGCTCAAGCGCCGGTGCCTGCTTGATGTACTCCAACACCTCGTCCTTGCTGATTGCCATGTCTCCTCGATCTCCTTCTTGATCCCTCGCCGGGATGCAACCCGGCCAGACGTCCAACCTGACGATCGACCGCGGCGCTACGCTGCCGCCGCTTCCTTCTGCTGTGCTATCGCGTTCAGCGCACGGGCGAACGCGCCCACTGGCGCGTTGAGGATCCGGACCGTACTCGCCATGGGGTTGAGCATCGTGGCGAGCAGCTTGGCGATCAACTCCTCGCGAGAGGGCAGCGACGCGATCGCTTTCACGGCGGCGGCGTCGACTAGCGCGTTCTGAACCAAGCCGCCCTTGACCTCAAGTGCCTTGTGCTCCTTCGCGAAGTTGACCATGGCCTTGGTGGGACCCACCGGATCGGCGTCCGCGAACACGAAGGCCGTAGGACCGGCGAGGAACTCATCCATGCTCGGCAGGGCGAGTTCGCGGACGGCGATCTCGGCGAGCGTGTTCTTGTAGACCTTCAGCTCACCTCCCGCATCGCGCACCTTCGCCCGGAGGTCCTGCATCTCCCGCACGGTCAGGCCGCGATAGTCGGCCATGATCACGCCCGTGGCTCCGGCAAGCCTCGTCTTGATCTCGGTGACTGTCTCGCTCTTAGCGTTGGTTGGCATGTGTTCCCTCCTTTCGTCCAGCACGACCAGTACGACACATGGACCGCGTGGTCCATCCGGCCCATCTGTCGCCCTCGGCCAGGAACAGACGTGGCCCCCGCCGGCTGACAGCGGAGGCCACGAGCGTGCTCACTCGGTGGTCGTGACGCCGCCTGGCGTCCCGACCGGCATCCGCCTCGGCTGGCGGGCCTGCATACCTTCGGCCCATCAAGCCCGGAAGCCCGGGCGCCTGCTGTCTTCGGCAGTGGTCGTGCGTGCTGTGAGATTGTCATGCGCGCACGTCAGTATGCACGGGCGGACGGTCGCGCGCAAGCCCGTGCCCGCTCTGGATCAGCGTTACGCGTCTTCCATGAGGTCACGCGTCTTGCTCGGGTCCACCTTGATGCCAGGACCCATCGTCGTCGCGACCGTGATCGACTTCAGATAGCGCCCTTTGGCAGCGGCGGGCTTCGCGCGGATGACTTCCTCGAGCAGCGCCGCGTAGTTCTCAAGAAGCGCCCGCTCGTCGAAGCTCACGCGGCCGACGCCGACATGCGCGATCCCGAACTTGTCGGCTCGGTACTCGACCCGGCCGGCCTTGAGCTCAGCCACGACTCGACCTATGTCCATCGTGACCGTGCCAAGCTTCGGGTTCGGCATCAAGCCGCGTGTACCCAGAATCTTGCCAAGACGGCCGACCTTGCTCATCTGATCAGGCGTCGCTACGGTCGCGTCGAAATCGAGGAAGCCTTTCTGGATGCTCTCGACGAGATCGTCAGAACCAACGACGTCCGCCCCCGCGCTCTCGGCCTCACGGGCCTTCTCGCCCTCCGCAAAGACCGCGACCCGTACCGTCTTGCCGGTACCGTGCGGAAGTGACACGCTCCCTCTGACCTGCTGGTCGGCCTGGCGGGTGTCGATCCCGAGGCGCAGATGGACCTCGACCGTCTCGTCGAACGTCGCGCTGGCGACTTCCTTCGCTAGCCGCATCGCCTCCAGGGGCGCGTATAGCCGGTCTCGTTCGACCTTCCGGGCCGCCTCGAGGCCTTTCTTGCCCTTCTTCACAGCTTCCTCCTTGTGGTCAGCGGGCTCATGCCCTCCCACGTGGGACACGATCGTGCCGCTCGATGCTACTGCTCGACCTCGATGCCCATCGAACGGGCGGTGCCCGCGATGATCTTCATCGCGGCATCGACGTCGTTCGCGTTGAGATCGGGCATCTTCGTCTCGGCGATCTCGCGGAGTTGCTCTCGCGTGACCGTCGCGACCTTCGTGCGATTCGGCGCGCCCGAACCCGCCTCGATCCCGACGGCCTGCTTGAGCAGCACCGCAGCCGGCGGGGTCTTCGTGATGAAGTCGAATGACCGGTCCTCATAGACCGTGATCTCGACCGGGATGATGGTTCCCATCTTGTCCTGCGTGGCTGCGTTGAACGCCTGGCAGAACTGCATGATGTTGACCTGGTGCTGTCCGAGTGCCGGTCCGACCGGCGGCGCGGGGTTTGCCTGACCCCCGGGGATCTGCAGCTTGATGAAACCGGTGACCTTCTTGGGCATCGTTGCCTCTCACGTCCTTGGTCCTTCGAGGGACCGCTCGGTCCTTCCGTCTCGCACATGAGTCCGCCGGCAGAAGCCGCAACGGATGCATCTCTCCGCTGCGCCCGGCGGGCTATCGACTAGATTCGCGTCACCTGGTCGAAACCGAGTTCAACCGGCGTTTCACGACCGAAGATCGACACCATGACCTTGACCTTCGCCTGGTCGAGATTCACTTCCGAGATGACACCGTCGAAATCCGCGAGCGGACCATGCGTGACCTTCACGGACATGCCCTCTACGAACTCGGTCGTCGTCGTCTTCTGCTTCGGGCCGACCGCGGTGCGCTGGGCGATTCTCTCGTACTCAGCGCGCGACAGCGGGACGGGCTTGCCCTGTGACCCGACGAATCCCGTCACGCCAGGCGTGTTGCGCACGACGTACCATGAGTCATCGTCGAGATGCATCTGGACGAGGATGTACCCGGGAAACACCTTCTTCTCAGAGGTCACCCGCTTGCCACCGGCCTTGTAGTCGGTGACGCTCTCCTTTGGGATGAGCACGTCGAAGATCTTGCCACCCATACCCATCGACGCCGTGCGGTGTTCGAGGTTGGTCTTGACCTTGTTCTCGTACCCCGAGTAGGTGTGGATCACGTACCAGCGTCTCGCCATGGCCCTACCCGCCGATCCGGCTGATCAGAGTCACCACGTAGAGGGAGGCCTGATCGACGAGTGCGGTGAACAGCACGAAGAACAAGAGGGTCACCATCACCACGAGACTGGAGTTGACCACCTCGTTGCGGGTGGGCCACACCACGCGCCTCAGCTCTCTGCGGACATCAACGAGATAGCCCACGAACCGCATGATGATGTTGGGCCTCGATGCTTTCGCGGGCTTCGACATGTCCTTCTTCCGTCCGTCCCGGCCGCTAGGGGCAGCCATTCATTCGAACCGCCGCAGGCGAGCATGCCAGCGGCGGCGTGTCGTCCCTGGCAGGCCAGGAGGGATTCGAACCCCCAACATCCGGTTTTGGAGACCGGCGCTCTACCATTGGAGCTACTGGCCTGTGTGGCCCCGGTCGCCCACGGGCGGCACGGGTCTAGCGAGTCTCCTTGTGAGCGGTGTGGGTGCCGCACCACTTGCAGTACTTCTTGAACTCGATACGCTCAGGATTGTGCTGCTTGTTCTTCGTGGTGGTGTAGTTTCGGCGCTTGCACTCGCCACACGCCAGCGTGACCAACGTCCTCATCTGTCCTCCTGCAGCGCGCCCGTCGACATCAAGTCCTGAGCGCGGTAGGGTACTCTACCACCCCGTTTTCAGCACTGTCAAACGCATGATGGCGGCAGACCGACCGGCGACGAGGGGCCCAGCGCACGCCAGGCCCCTCGTCGCCGGGACGGTTCCGCCCACTACTTCAGTATCTTGGTCACGCGACCCGAACCGACGGTCCGTCCGCCCTCGCGGATCGCAAACCGCAGGCCCTCTTCCATCGCGATCGGTGCGATGAGCTCGCCGCGAATCTCGACGTTGTCGCCGGGCATGACCATCTCCGTGCCCTCCGGCAGGTGAGCCACACCGGTCACGTCCGTCGTCCTGAAGTAGAACTGCGGACGATAGCCGTCAAAGAACGGGGTGTGACGGCCCCCCTCCTCCTTGGTCAGCACGTAGACCTGGCTCATGAAGTCGGTATGGGGCGTGATCGAACCCGGCTTGCAGAGCACCTGACCGCGCTCGATGTCGGTGCGCGACACGCCGCGCAAGAGCACGCCGACGTTGTCGCCCGCCTGCGCCTCGTCGAGGAGCTTACGAAACATCTCAACGCCGGTGACGACGGTCTTGTGAGTGTCGCGGATGCCGACGATCTCGACGTCATCGCCAACCTTCACGATGCCGCGCTCGACCCGGCCGGTCGCCACCGTGCCGCGCCCGGTGATGGTGAACACGTCCTCCACCGCCATCAAGAACGGCTTCTCGGTGTCGCGCGCCGGCTGCGGGATGTAGGTGTCCGCAGCTTCCATGAGTTCCCAGATGGCGGCCTTCGCGTCATCGTCGCCCTCGAGCGCCTTGAGCGCCGAGCCCTTGATGACCGGGGTGTCATCCCCAGGGAACTCGTATTCGTTCAGGAGTTCACGGACTTCCATCTCGACGAGTTCGAGCAACTCGGGGTCATCAACCATGTCTACCTTGTTCAGGAAGACGACGATGTGCGGCACCCCGACCTGACGCGCGAGAAGGATATGCTCGCGCGTCTGAGGCATCGGGCCGTCAGCGGCTGAGACGACGAGGATGGCGCCGTCCATCTGCGCGGCGCCGGTGATCATGTTCTTGACGTAGTCCGCGTGACCCGGGCAGTCGACGTGAGCGTAGTGCCGGTTCACGGTCTCGTACTCCACGTGAGCGATGGCGATGGTGATGCCGCGCTCGCGCTCCTCGGGCGCCTTGTCGATCTTGTCGAAGGGGGTGAAATCCGCGAGACCTTTCTCGGACAGCGTCTTCGTGATCGCCGCGGTGAGCGTCGTCTTGCCGTGGTCGACGTGACCGATGGTACCGATGTTCACGTGCGGCTTGGTGCGCTCGAACTTCTTCTTGGCCATGAGCCTCCTCCTTACGAGCCCTTGCGACGGCACCGGCCACCTCGGCCGATCAACTCCGCCTGAAGTTCCCTGAGTCCCTACATTACGATGTATCCGTACCCGAAACGCGCGGGGCCACACGAGCCCAGCGTGTGTGACCATGGTAGCGGTGACTGGATTCGAACCAGTGACTCCACGGGTATGAACCGTGTGCTCTAACCGCTGAGCTACACCGCCGGATCGGCCTACGCGCCTCAACAGAACGCGGCCGAGTGACACCTGGAGCCCACAACCGGATTTGAACCGGTGACCTCTTCCTTACCAAGGAAGTGCTCTGCCGACTGAGCTATGTGGGCGTCACACGGCGGGGGACCGGTGCCGGTCATCCCTCGTGGTGCGGCACTGGTGGGGGCGCCAGGATTCGAACCTGGGTAGGCATAGCCAACGGGTTTACAGCCCGTCCCCTTTAGCCACTCGGGCACACCCCCACAAAAAAAGACACTCTCTCCATTTATCAAGTTGCGCGCCATGTCCTGCTTGGCGGAAAGCATACGGATACTACTCCATCGCTTCTTCGAGTGTCAACGACGACAACGCCCCCGGGCGTATCCTCTCGACGACCCCGCTGAGGCGCCTGCAGCCGCCGACACGGCATGCACCCCGTAGCCGAACGCTGCCCGGCGACTCGGAAGCCACCGAGCGCACCCCTCGCGGCCGCTCTCACGCGGGGACGAACGCCATACGGCCCCGGAGAACGCACCGGAGCCAGCTGCTGACCATGGAGCTGGCGGAGGGAGTCGAACCCACAACCTACTGCTTACAAGGCAGTTGCTCTGCCATTGAGCTACGCCAGCGGCGCGCCCATTGTAGACGCGCACCCCGCGACGCGCCACCCGGTCAGCACATGCGACAGCGGTCGATTTGCGTCTCCATCTTGCGCTTGACCCGCTGCAACGCGTTGTCGACCGACTTGGTGTGACGGCCGAGGGTCTCGGCGATCTCCTGGTACGAGTTGCCCTGCACATACATGGAGAGCACCCGGGACTCGAACGGCGAAAGGGAAGCCGCGAAGCCGCGCCTGATGAACTGTCCCTCCCAGGCCGAGATCACGATCTCCGCGGGGTCGCAGACTTCCCGGGCGGCGAGGATGTCCTCGAGAAGGCGCTCGCCATCGTCATCGGCGGTCGCGGGGCGGCTGAGCGACACGTATCCGTTGAGCGGCGTGTGCTTCTGGCGGGTCGCCGTCTTGATCGCGGTGATCAGCTGGCGAGTGACGCAGAGTTCGGCGAACGAGCGAAAGCTCGACTGACGCGACGGATCGTAGTCGCGGATGGCCTTGAACAGGCCGATGAGCCCCTCCTGGACCACGTCCTCGCGGTCACCGCCGACCAGGAAGTAGGAGCGGGCCTTGCACCGCACGAGACCCCTGTACCTCTTCACGAGCACGCTGGAAGCCCGCTGGTCCCCCTGCTGAGCGGCCAGGACGAGTTCGCGTTCGGCGGCCCGTACGTTCCCAGGCGTGCACTCACTCCGTACTTGTGCTTCCACTCACAACCCCTCCCGCGCGCAACCACCGTAGCTGCCTTGAGGGGAAGAACCACCGGCGTCGCCGGCAACGACGCCTTGACTCACCTCGAACATTTCCAGTTCGCCGGAGGCGTGTCAACGCTTTCAGCCGAGTCTGAAGAACCCTGAGTCAGCCGGCGTCCGCACGCCCGTCACGGCGAGCTCAGAGTCCGCCTCTCGCCCACCGCGAAAGCGTCGCAGCGACATCGGCGTCAACGCGCTCGGAGACCATCGACCGTGGACGCCGGGGACGTCGGCTCTCCGAGTGCTCAGCACGGTCGGTCGCGAGCGCACGGACGAACTCAGCAGCGGACATCCGCGCCACCCCCCCACCCACAGTCGCCCACTGGGTCTGAGCGTCCGAACTCACAACCGTCACCCTCTCGCCGGCCGTCCTGCGAGACATCGCCTCCCGCTCGATGACGCTGTCCGCGTCCGACCCGAAGCGCGAGAAGACGACGTGGATGCCGGCGATAGGTCGCGTGACGCCGTCTGACTGCGGATTCCCGCCTCCGTCGAACACGAGCAGTACGGCGTCCGCAGCGTATGCGGACTGCGCGATGTCGGACGCAAGTCGTGCCCGCGCGGCATCCATGTCTTCTCGGGCGAGAGTCGCATACGGTTCACCGTTCCTGATGACGTTGTATCCGTCGACGATCAGCACGCGACGGTCACTCACGTCTGCCTCCGGTCCTGCGGACCCACTCGAACGCAAGTACGGTAGCCGCCTGCGCAACATTCAGGGAGTCGACG
>DASSAH010000122.1:0-2276 GCA_035685585.1 Coriobacteriia bacterium | reverse complement strand
TACCACCGCGAGGAGTACGCGGTCGGCGGCACCGTCAGGCACCCGGCCGCCGCGAAGCCGGCGTCGGTCGGCAGTGTCGGTATCCACGCCATCGAACTCGATGGTTCGGAACTGGCGCTCGATCAACCGCTGTCGCGCTGGATGGCGCAGGTCGTGAACGCGCAGGTGAACATCCGCCGCAATCAGGCGGCACGCGCGGCGGTGAAGGCGCTCATCACGCTGGAACGCCAGCAGGGGCTACCGAAAGGCACGCTCATCAGGGTCAACCAATCGGTCGACTCGAAGGAACTCGCGCCGCTGAACTTCCGGGTGAACGGACAGGTGCGGGCCGCGTCGGTGGATCGCGTCTTCGCCGAGATGGCGAAGGGGCTTGAAGCCGAGCCGATGAACGTAATGATGCGGATATTCGGCGCGCTCGCGATGCCGCTCCGAATGGGCGCAATCGCGCTCAACCCCGACTTCCTCATCGTCAACCCGATGCGTGATATGACATCCGCGTGGTATCGCGAGGGTATCCACCCGCTGCGCTCGGCTTACGCGAAGGCTTGGGTCTCGGCGATCACGCACGACGCCGCATTCCACGAGACGGCGCGGGCGGGTGCCTTGATGTCGGGCCAACTCGAAGTGCCGAAGACGACCGGCGACATCCTGAAGCCGGGCAAGCTCGGCGCGATCACCGTGAAGTCGCCCGCCGACGTGCTCTTGCTGCTGCCGCGCCTGATGATGCGGTTCGGCGAGGCCGGCGAGCAGGCGACGCGCATCGCGGTCTATCAGACGGCGAAGGGGACGACTGGCGTTGACGCGCTCACCGCCGCGATCATGGCGCGCGACGCGACGGTCGACTTCGGCAAGTCGGGCAACATCGTCAAACTCATCAACGTCGCAGTGCCTTTCCTGAACGCGGGCATCCAGGGCGCGGCGAACTCGCTCATCACGATCAAGGACCGACCGCTCACGGCGCTCGCACGGTCCCTCCCGCTCGCGGTGCCGTGTGTGCTCTTCGCGCTCTGGAACATGCGCTACGAAGACGATGACGACGACGACAAGACCCCGATGTGGCAGCGCATTCCGGATTACGAGTACGCGCAGAACTGGGTGCTGATGACCGGCGTCGGGACGAAGGATCGCGACCCGAAGAATCCTGGTGCTGGCGTCCAGAAGTTCCCGATCTACGTCAAGATTCCGAAGGGGCCAACCGCCGCGTTCCTCACCGCGCCAGTTGAGACCGCGGTGCGGGTCGCGCTGCGAAAGGGCGACCGGAGCGTGCTGGAACACATCGGGAACGGCATGCTCGATACTCTAGCGGCGATCTCGCCGGTCGAGCCGTCGGCGTCTATCCTTCAGATGCCGATTGCCTCGACGATCGCTTCGGCGGCGGCGAACAACGGGATGGGCTGGGATGCTTTCCGTCGGCAGCAGATCATTCCTGAGGGAGAGAGGTCGCGACCGTCCGAGGACCAGTTCAACGCCGACATCACCAGTCCGTCGGTCGCGCTCGCGGGCGGGGTATCATCGGTCGCGCGCTCGCTCGGCTCCAAGTCTGGTGTCAGCCCGCGCACGGTCGAGTTCTTCATCAAGGACTACACCGGCGGCGCTGGTGGCGCGGCGCTCTGGCTCTCGGACCTGGCGCTCGGCGCGCTCGGTTACGATCCGAAGGCACCAGGCGAGGCGCAGGTGCAAACGCGGTCGGCCATCGAAGAAGCGGCGCGCGTGCCGGTGCTGCGTCGGTTCGTCGGCGTGAAGGGCACGCAACAGCAGCGCACCGGCTACGACGAGTTCGGGAAGGCATCCGAAGAGGCGAAGGTCGCGTACGGCAAAATCCCGGCGTTGCGCGATCTCGGGTACTATCCGGGCGATGTCGCCGGCTCAATCGCGGGAATCGAGCTGACGCCGAAGGAGCGCGCGGCGTACCAGCGCCTCGCGGAGAAGCGGACCGTCGCACTCGTCGAGAAGATCACGGCGGGGGAGCGATTCGTGACACGGCCCGATGGGAAGCCACAGCCCGACAGCGTGAAGCGCGAAATGTTGAGTCTGACGGTCGCCGCCGCGCGGAAGCAGGCCGCAAGCGAGTTCATCAAGACGATTCCGCCGGAGGAATTGCGCCGGCGCGCGAAGAATAAAGTTGACCCGGCGCTCGCCGGGGGGAGGTAGCCAATGGCAACGCTACGCGAGAATCCTCCGGTGGCTGACGACGAGCTCGACGACGAGACGAAGGAGTGGCTGGGGAGTCAGATCAACGGCTCGCCAACGCCAGCCGCCGCGACCGCGACGCCGGT
>DASSAH010000121.1:0-1608 GCA_035685585.1 Coriobacteriia bacterium | reverse complement strand
GAGAGCGCCATCGCTCGCCGGGAGCGGCTCGCCGCGATGTATGACATCGAGTTCGGGAAGGAGCGCGTCTTTCCGGAGCTGCTCGATGTGTTGCTCGCCGAGGTCCCCGAAGGCGTCGACGTGCTCGAGGTCGGTGCCGCTACCGGTTACCTCACGCGTCCGCTCCTCGAACGGGCGGGGCGTCTGACCGCGCTCGAGCCGTCCGCCGGCATGCTGCGTGTTCTCGTCTCGTCCCAGGTTGCCGGGTCCGCGAAGCTCTCCACCCGTCAGGGGATGGTCGAGGACCTGGACCCGGACGACATCTACGACGTGGCGGTCGTCACGTTCACACCGCGTCGCGGCCCTGGACTCTTCCGCTTGCTGATAGAACTTGCGACGCGGGTGCGCGACCGCGTGGTCATGCTGCTCGACGAGGAGGGGACGCTTGACTGGGCCTACCTCGCGCGGGCGGTCGCGAAGCACGGGCTCGGCGTGCGGCTCCAGATCGTGTGCGGCCAGAGCTCTGGGCCGAACGCCGCACCGCAACGCGCCGTTGTCTTCGTCGTCGAAGTCGCGCGCGTCTGCCCGATCTCCGGTCCCGCGGCGGGTCAGGACCTTGCGGCCTGGTCGGTCGATGCGCGCCGGATCGAGGTGCCGCACCCGCCTCCCCGTGGGACGGCGACACGTCTCGTACGCTACGTGCTCGCCCGTGGCGACCAGGCGGTCGTGGTCGAGACCGACGCGCAAGGCGTTGAGCGGCTGCACGGGAATCTGAGGACCGCCGTGCACCGCATCGCGCGCGACCGGCTCACCGTGAGGCGCGACGGGGACCTCATACAGATCATGCGCCTCCCCCGCGGCCATGAGGAGCCGCTCGCCTAGTCGGCGTCGCTCGCCGTCCGCGGAGGGTAGAAGCTGATGAGGGTGGCCGTGCCGTCCGCCGAAGGGACGATGTGATGCGCCGCACGAAGATCATCGCCACAATCGGGCCGGCAAGCGACTCCCCGGTCGTCCTCGACGCGCTGATCGAGGCGGGCATGGACGTCGCCCGGCTCAACTCGTCCCATTCCGGTCCCGGCGAGCTCGAGGCGCGGCTGGCGGCGGTGCGCGCGGCGGCGGCGCGGTGTGGCAGGCAGGTCGCGGTCATGCTCGACCTTGCGGGTCCGAAACTGCGGGTGGGGGAGGTAAGGCCCGGCACTCGCCTTGAGGCCGGTCGCGAGTTCGCGATCATGCCCGGAGCGTTCGTAGGAGACGACGTGCGTGTGTCGCTCCGGTATCAGGGGCTTGCGCGTGATGTCTCGCCCGGGGACCGGCTCCTCCTTGACGATGGCGCCATCGAGCTTGAGGTCACGGAGACCGACGGGGACGTGGTGCGGACCCGAGTCCTGGCCGGCGGGGCGCTCTCGAGCAACAAAGGGGTCAACGCGCCCGGAGTCGACTTGGGGGTCCGCTCGCTCACCGCCCATGACCGCGACGTGGTGGCGTGGGGCATCGAAGCGGGTGTGGACCTCGTCGCCCAGTCGTTCGTCAGGGACGTGTCCGACGTCGAGGAGCTTCGCGAGATCGCCGGCTCAGCCGGGGTGCCGCTCGTGAGCAAGATCGAGACGGCAGCCGCCGCCAGAACCATCG
>DASSAH010000120.1:0-4264 GCA_035685585.1 Coriobacteriia bacterium | reverse complement strand
GCGCCTGTCGCAAGGGAGGAGAGGAACCTCGGGGCGCGCGTGACCAGCGAACCGAGTCCGAGCGAGAGGACGGCCACGTTTGCCGAGTGGTAGAACGTGTACTCGTCGTAGTTGCGCAGCGCCGTGAGCGCCAGCATGGAGGTGCGCTGGTTCAAGACGCCCTGCACCAGTTCGGTCACAGCGTTGCGGATCGCCGCCGTGCGACCGATCGGAGCGTTGCCGCGGATCGCGTCTTCCATCTGCCGGACGACATCGATAGCGCCCTCGTACGTCTCGCGCGCTCGGTCCGACCCGTCAGTCCACCCCGCGTCGGCCTCCGAAAGCCTCACCCGGCCGAAGCGCACCTTGTTGAGGCGTGCCGCCTCCAGCGCGCGCTCGGTCCCGCCCGAAGCGGCGATGTCCGCGGCGCTCGACGAGAGGACCTCGAGAGCTCGCGAGAGTTCCTGGACGCTCGCGCCCGGCGCAACCTCGACCGTATCGATGCCGAGCGCGTTGATGTCGCGCATGAGCTGGTCGAAGTGCACGCTCTCATGCGGCAGGACGCGGTCCTCGAACACGAGGTCGCCGTCGAAGAAGGTGAGCGCCACGTCATGCCCTCGCGCGTGCAGACGGTCGATCGCGCCCTTGAGGTCGCCGAGTGACTGAGAGACCGCGGGGTGGTCGGCCGGGTAGAACATGACATTCTTGCGCGCGGCGGACAGAGCGCTCAGGAACTCGCGTGCCGCCGACGGACGGTCGTCTCGCGCCTGAGCGGTCTGCGGGACGCTCATTCGGCAACCTCCGTCTTCCGCTTGATCTCCTGGATAGCCACGGTCGCCATCGCCGCGAGGTCCCGGGCACGCCCTCCGGCAAGCAGGCGACGGCCAGTCAGCGATGCGAGCGCAGGCAGTGACTCGCGAGAGCCGATGCGCCCGAGCGCCGCGATCGCCTCACTACGCGCGCCAAGTTCGCGGCTGCCCGCTCCCTCACCGAGGGCGACGTGGACGAGCGCGGGAACCGGCTCCTCCAGGCCCAGACTGCCGAGGTAGCGGGCGGCAAGCTGGACGCAGCCGTCATCAGCGTCGGCGAGCGCCGACTCAAGCAGGCTCGGGACGCGCGCGTCAGGGACGGCGGCAAGCGCCCGGATGGACTCCCGGCGCACGCGCGGGTCGACATGACGGAGCGTCCTCCCGAGGAACGGCACGCTCTCACTTCGCCGCGTCGACCCGAGTATGGAGACGACGTTGCGGACGAAGTACCAACGGCCGTCGGTGATTCTGTCCCCGAGCGCCTCTATGTTTTCGTCGGCGACCGACGAGATGAGTTCGACCATCGATTTGCGGACCGCCATGTCGGGTTCTTCGGCGAGCATCTCAAGGAGGGGGCCGATGGCGGCCCTGCCGAGGACGGTCAGGAGGCGCTGGCACGCGCGATGCTCGGGGGAGTCCTTCTCGAACAGGCGCATCGCGCGATGGACCGCGCGCACCTCGTCCGCCCCCGCGAGGCGCTCAGCCGCCTCGAACAGCCGCTCGCGCTCGTGTGGAGACGCGGCATCCGCGGCTCGCAGCAAGTTCTCCGCGGTATCAGCGGCGACCTCGTACTCGCCTCGCTCGAGCAGGAGTGCGAGCGAGTCCTCGACGAGCCTAAGGCTCCGCTCGAACTCCTCCGTGCCCGTCGCGAGCATCGCAAGTGTCACGAGCGCGCCGGTGACGTCGCTGTCGGTGAGGCCCGCTGCGACCTCAGCGCGAAGCTCGGCGAGTCCCGGACCGTCCGGCGCGCGCATCGCCGGTCCGGCGCCGAGTCCGACAAGACGCAGGACCTCATCGACGGCGCGGGTCCCCTCATCCGATGTCGAGTCACCCTCGAGCCGGATCGGCATGGCGCGCGCCATCAGGGTCTCCAGCGACGCTTCGGGCACGCCCGCGGCGCGCATCACCGCACCCGCCACCGCCGTCATCTCGTCACGCCCGGCATGGTTGATGCGGGCAAGTGTCCGGATTGCGCGAGCCAGGCCCTCGACCGAGACGTCCTGCGGGGCGACGCCTTCGATGAGCGCCCGGCACATGTGTTCGATGCCGACGTGTCTCACGAGCGCTTCGACCGCGCGGTCGGTGCGCGCGATGGTGATAAGCCGCTCGGCTGTGGCGGCGCGCACGCGACCTCCCGGCAGCGACTGTGTCGCCTCCGCGAGCGCGCTCATCGCCGTCTCGCGCTCGTGCGCGTCGAGAGTGTCGATGATGCGCGCGATGGTGGCGATCACCGCGCCTGGCTCGTGGTGTCGTCCCGCCTGTGACGCGCGGTCGTGGACGGTCCTCACGTAGTTCGAGATGGCAGCGGGATCCATGAGCGAGCGCACGAGGACGCGGTGACCCGAGGCCCGTGGGCTTCGGGCAGTCGCGATGAGATGCGCGATGCGCTCGTATCCGGAGAGCGCTTGCTCGTCTTCGGGACCGCCCCGTACCTCGTCTTCCTCGTCGATGACCGCAATCCTCGACTCGGCAACGGTGATGGAGTCGACCCCGCGCTCCCACAGGGCTGCGGCAAGACCGCCGTCGCTCGCTAGTTCCTCGGGCGATCCGCGAATCACCTCGAAGAAGGCGAGCAGCGCAGGAGCGTCGGCGTCCTCGCGGAAGCGGACCCCGGCGACCGCACGGTGGTAGAGGTCGAGTCCGAACGCTCTCACCGCCACGTGGCTGTCGACAAGGGGCTGCCCGGCGAATTCGATCCCCTGCTTGGAGACGGAGAGCTCGATATCTCCGAGGCGTCCGCACGCCTCGGCGAGCAGCCGAGCGCACGCCTCGGCGTTCGAGGCGATGATCGCGCTCGTTGCCGGGTAGAGCGAAGCAGCCTTGTACGTGATTACGAGCTGCTGCACGAACCGCTCGACCTCGCGAGGCGCTGTCTCGTTCGGAGTCCCCGTCACACCGCCTCCAGGTATGGCGGCCGGCACACGTGCTCAGTATAGAGGTTGACCGCGTGTCCTCGGCAGGGCGGTGTTATCATGCGCGCGTGGGAGAGAGGTCACCTGCTCCGCTTGTGCTCGCATCGGCCTCGCCGCGCAGGCGGCGCCTCTTCGCCATGCTCGGCGTTGAGTATCACTGCATGGCCACGGAGATCGCCGAGGAGCTCGACTCCCCGCTCGCCTCGGATCCGCGCGCGCTGGCGGTCACACTCGCGCGCGAGAAGGCCGAGGCGGCGCGCTCGCTCGGGATCCGGCAGGGTGTGCTCGCGTGCGACACAATCGTGTTCTTCGATGGGCGGTCCATCGGCAAGCCGACCGGTCTCGACGACGCCCGGCGCATGCTCGCCGAGCTCTCCGGCGGCACGCACGAGGTGGTGACGGGTGTGGCGCTCCTGCCTCCCGGCCGCGCCGAAGCGGAGACATTCGCGGTGACGACGCTCGTGCGGATGCGGCGCCTTGCCGACGGCGACATCGAGGCGTGGGTCGCGCGAGGCGAGCTGCTCGGGTGCGCGGGAGCGTACAACATCGAGCACCACCTGGGAGAGGTCGACCCCGGCGAGTGTTTCCAGAACGTCGCAGGACTGCCGCTTTGCCACCTCTACGTCGAACTATGCAGACTGAAAGGCGCGCTTGGTATCGGCGAGCCCACGCCCCCCGCCGGTGCGTGCGACGCCGCTCGGCAGGCGAGATGTCTTCTGGGACCGAGGATAATCGCCGGAGCGAAAATCTGAGGTGTGGCGTGCGGCGCACCCGGCTCGCGAGGTCTATCCGGCTCGCTGGGCGACCACGATGACGGACTCGTCGTCGTGAGGGGCGAAGCGCTTGCCCGAGTGGTCGCCGTACGCCGTCACGGCGGTGAACCCGGCATCGGTGAGTGCGGTCGAGAGCAGCTCGAAGGGCAGCGCCGCATGGAGCGACCTGCGCGACCGTAGGTGCCAGCCGGTCTCGGCGGGGTCGTCATGTGCGGACGTGCCGCTCGGCCGGACGTCGCCCGAGAAGGGCCGCGTGAGCGTCACGAAGTCGAACAGGATGCCGTCGGTGACGCGATCGATGACTTTGAGGAAGACGCGATCACCGTCGGGCGTCTCGCGGAAGACGGGCGGCAGCATCCGGATCCGTCCGTCGATGAGGCGCGTGTGGTTGAGCAGGTGGAGCACCGCCAGGCCGCCGGGTCGCACGATAGCGGCGAAGTCGTGAAGCGCCGCGCGAAGCCCCGCCGCGCCGTCGACGTGCGGCAGGCCGTTTCCGAGTGTGAGCACGCAGTCCCATCCGGTGCCGACGAGCGGCTCAAGGCCGCCGAACCCCCCCTGGAGCAGCGACAGC
>DASSAH010000119.1:0-2305 GCA_035685585.1 Coriobacteriia bacterium | reverse complement strand
CTCATCGACCTCGCGCTCGTGAACGCGCCGGCCCTGGTCGCAGGGGCGCTACCGTGAGTTGGGAATCCGCCGCGCTGCTCGCGGCCGTCGGAGCGCCGCTGGTCACCGCGGTGGCCGTGTTGTGGCTCGGCGAGGAACGCGAGCGGGCACGCTCGGCCGTCAATCTCACAGGAGCCGCGGTGACGGTCGCCGCCGTGCTGGCCTGCGCGGCCGCGGCGTGGGCCGGTGCGCCGGACCGCTACCCGACGATCGGCATCGAGCTCCTCGACATCGGGCTGGCGCTTCGCGCCGACCTGCTGGGTACGCTGTTCGCGGTGGTCGCCGGCGTGCTCTGGCTGGTCACGACGGTCTATGCCATCGGGTACATGTCTCACGCGCGCGACAAGGCCAGATTCTTCGGCTTCTTCTCGATCTGCGTCGGCTCGGCCATCGGCATCGCGCTCTCGGAGAACCTGCTGACCTTCTTCGTCTTCTACGAGGTGCTCACGCTCGCCACGTACCCGCTCGTCGTCCACTCGGGCACGCCGGCCGCTCTCAAGGGCGGACGCACGTACCTCGCGTACGCGCTTCCCGCCGGAGGCGCGCTCGCGGTCGGGGTAGTGTGGCTCCACCTGATCGCGGGGCCGGTGGAGTTCGCCACGGGCGGCTCGCTCGACCCCGCGCTGGCCGCGTCAGACCCGCTCTCGCTCACCGTCATCTTCGCGCTCCTCATGCTCGGTCTCGGCGTGAAGGCCGCGCTCTTCCCCTTCCACGGATGGCTTCCGGCCGCTATGGTCGCGCCGGCTCCGGTGAGCTCGCTCCTGCACGCGGTCGCCGTGGTCAAGGCAGGCGTGTTCGGAATCGCGCGCGTCGTGCTCGACGTCTACGGTCCACTCGGCCACACGCTGGGGGTCACGCAGGTCCTCGCCGCTCTCGCCGGCTTCACGATCATCTTCGGGTCGGTGCGGGCGCTCGCGCAGGACGACCTCAAGAAGCGGCTCGCGTTCTCCACGGTCGCGCAGCTCTCCTACATCACGCTCGGCGTCGCGCTGGCAAGCCCGATCGCGATCGCCGGCGGCATCGCTCACCTCGCGCATCACGCGGTCATGAAGATCACGATGTTCTTCACCGCGGGTGCCGTGGCCGAGGAGGTCAAGGCGTACCGGGTGAGTCAGTTCGACGGCCTCGGACAGCGCATGCCGCTCACCATGGCCGCGTTCTCTCTCGCCGCTGTCGGGATCGTAGGGGTGCCGCCGGTCGCGGGATTCACGAGCAAGTGGCTGCTTGGCCTGGGATCGATCGACTCGGGGACCTGGTGGGTCATCGCGGTCCTCGGAGCAAGCAGCGTCCTCAACGCCGCGTACTTCTTCCCGATCATCCATCGGGCGTGGTTCCGTGAGCCCTCGGCCGAGTGGGCGCGCGGACCGGCGGCCGGCAGCGCGGAAGGCGACATGCGCATGATCGTGCCTCTCGTCATCACGGCGCTCGCCGGCCTGGCGATGGGTATCTTTGCGGGCGCGGGCCTCTCGCCGTCGTCGTGGGCCGAGGCGATCGCCGCGTGGGGGCAGCGATGGTGACCTGGCTTCCCACATGGGTCGCACTCGCGGCCGCTCTCCTCCCGCTCGTGCTCGCCGCCGGGTGCGCCCTCCCGGCCACCCGGCGTGTCGCGTATCGGCTGCTGCCGGTGGCCGCGCTGCCTGCGGGAGCCGCCGCGCTCCTGGTTCCGGCGGGCGAGGCGCACCTCAACTGGCTCGTCACCGGCGTCTCGATCACGCTCGACGACACCGGGCGGGCGTTCCTCGCGCTGTCGTCGATCATCTGGGCCGCGGCAGCGTGCTACGCCGCGGCGCATCCGGCGGAGCGACAGGAGCGACTCGCGGGCTGGCTCTGCGTCGCGATGGCGGGCAACCTGGCGCTCTGCACCATGACGGACCCGGCTGGCTTCTACGCGTTCTTCGCGATGATGGCGCTATCGACGTACGCGCTTGTGGCCCACGCGGGGCCATCCGCCCGGAGCGCGGGCCGCTCGTACATGCTGTTCACGGTCGCCGGGGAAGCGCTGCTGATCTGCGGCTTGTTCGTCACCGGAGCGGCGGCGGCAGGCATCGCGCTTGGCGATGTCGCCGTCTTGTCCGGCGCCGCTCTCGTGTTGCTCGCGTTCGGCATCAAGATCGGTGCGCTCGGCCTGCACGGCTGGATGCCGGTCAGCTATCCTGCCGCGCCTCCCGCGGCCGCCGCCGCGCTCGCGGGCTCGATGAGCACCGCCGGCGTGCTCGGCCTGCTTCGCTTCCTGCCAGGTGGTGAGGGCGCGGCGGCCGCGCTCGGG
>DASSAH010000118.1:0-2309 GCA_035685585.1 Coriobacteriia bacterium | reverse complement strand
ACTCGTCGCGCGTATCGACCATGGGATCGCTTCAAGCCCGAGCTCCCGAATCCTCTCCATCGCCGGAGACCGTCCGTCCTCGTACACGTGAGCGATGAGCTCCGCACCGCTCCGCAGCGCCTCGTCGCTCACGGAGTCCATGTCGCCGACGATGATGTCGGGGGTGAAGCCCTCTTCTCTGATGGCGTCCGCTCCTCCGTCCACCCCGATCAGAACCGGTTTCATCTCGCGAATGTACGGTGCGAGCGCTCTGAGGTCTTCACGGTAGTCGTGCCCGCGAACCACCACAAGCACGTGCCGCCCGTCGATCGCGGTGCGCACACGTGGCACGCCCCCGCCATCCGCCAGGAGGTCCCTCTCCCGTTCAAGGAAGTCCAGTGTGTTGCGCGCGAACTCGTCCAGCCGTTCGCCGAGCCGACCGTTCGCGCGCTCCATCGACTCCTCGATCGACTGTATCGTGAGCCACTGACCTGTCGCCAGCACCCGGGCGTCACGCACGAGCTTCGCGCCGACGATCTCGACTGTCTCGCCCTCGTGCAGCAGCTCAAAGACCTCACTGCCCACCCGGTCGAGGATCCTCACCCCTGCCCGCGCGAGGAGGAGCGGTCCGCCGTTCGGATACGCGCCCGAGATCGACGGCGCGGCGTTCACGACGACCTCGACGCCGCTGGCGAGCAGACCCTCGGCGCTCACCCGGTCCAAGTCGACATGGTCGATGATCGCGATGTCGCCCGCCCCGAGCCGTTTCACGAGGTCCTTCGTTCGTTTGTCGAGCCGAGCCGTGCCGTAGAGCCGCGTCACGCGTCGACACCTCCCCGGGCGCTAGCCCTCGCGATGAGCTCGTCGGCATGCGCGCGACTCGCCTCGGTGTCGCTGCCCGAGAGCATCCGCGCCACCTCGGCCGCGCGTTCCTCGCCCGCGACGCGTCTGACGCAGGTCGCTCCCCGTCCGTCGGCGATCGTCCTCTCGACCACGAGGTGCACGTCGGCAACGGCCGCGACCTGCGGCAGATGCGTGACGACGATCACCTGCCGGTCTCGGGCGAGCGCCGCGAGACGCTGCCCGACCGCGTGAGCCGTGACCCCGCCGATGCCCGAGTCGACTTCGTCGAAGACGAGGACCGGGACATCGTCGGCACGTCCGAGCACCGTCTTGAGTGCGAGCATGACCCGGGACATCTCCCCGCCGGAGGCGATCTTCGCGAGCGGGCGGGCCGGCTCCCCGCTCGCCGCTGCGAACCGGAACTCGACGCGGTCCGGGCCGTCACCGCCCCAGGCGGCCGGGTCAAGTTCGTCGAAGGCGATCTCGACTCTCGCGTCCCCCATGTTCACCCCCTCGAACTCGCGGGCGAGAGCGGCGGTGAAGGACTCGGCGTGTGCGCGGCGGACGGCGCGCAGCGCCGCAGCCGCGTCCACATATGCGGCGCGGGCGCTCTCCGCCCCCGCACGCGCCTCCGCACGCTCGGCGTCGCCCGAATCGATCTGTGCGAGCCCGGCACGAGCTTCCTCGCGCGCCTCCAGCACCAATGCGAGAGAGGGCCCATACTTCTTCTTGAGGCCCGCGAGCGCGGCGAGACGCGCCTGCACGGCATCGAGATCAGCCGGGTCGTGCTCGAGAGCGTCCGCGTAGACGCGCAGTTCGGCCCCCGCGTCCTCTGTCTCGGCCGCAATCCCTTCGAGGCGGGTCACGAGCGCGTCCAGAGCCGGATCGAGTCCGGCGACCCGGCGCAGGACTTCGGTCGCCGCGCCCAGCCCGTCCACGGCGCCGCCATCGCCCCGCACGCGCCCCGCAGCCTCACGGACCGAAGCCACGAGCCTGTCGGCGTGCGTGAGCGCCGGCAGCCGTGTCTCGAGCTCCTCGTCCTCTCCCGGCGAAGGATCGATCGCGTCGATCTCCCCCACGACGAACCTGAAGTAGTCGGCCCGGCGCTCGATATCGGCGTGGCGCTTCGACAGCCGGTCGAGTTCGCGGCCGGCCGCGATGTGCGCGTCCCGCGCCGAGCGGTACCGGGCTGCCGCGTCGAGCGCCTCCACGCCGATGTGGCGGTCGAGATAGAACGCGTGCTTCGATGTGCTCAGCAACGACTGATGCTCGTGCTGACCGTGCAGGTCGACGAGCGGGCCCAGGACCCGGGCGAGCGTGCCGACGGTCACCATCGATCCGTCGAGCGCGCAGCGGGAGCGTCCATCAGCCGTGACCTTGCGGGACGCGACGAGGTCCGTGCCGTCGACGGCGAACCGGCCTTCGACCAGCGCCTCCGACTCGCCGAAGCGCACGAGGTCCGAGTCCGCCCGCTCACCCACCAAGAG
>DASSAH010000117.1:0-3766 GCA_035685585.1 Coriobacteriia bacterium | reverse complement strand
AGCACTGGAAGGCACGGCCTGACTACGTCGAGATGCCGCCGGACCTGCCGGCGATGCTGCGCGACGCCGACGCCGCGCTCCTCATCGGGGACGAAGCGCTGCGCGCCTACTGGGAGCTGCCCGCGGGCCTGCACGCGTACGACCTGGGCGCGGTGTGGTCGGAATGGACGGGCGCGCCGATGGTCTACGCCGTCTGGGCGGTGCGCCGCGAATTCGCCGAGCGCCACCCGGCCGCGGTCGCCACAGTGGCCGAGGCGCTCTCCGGCTCGCTCGCCTACTGCCGCTCGCACCTCGACGAGATCGCCGCGTACGCGGCTCGCTGGGAGCCGTTCGGACCGGAACGCTTCCGCAGCTACTTCGACGCGCTGAGCTTCCGGTTCGGACCTCGATACCGCGAAGGTCTCGCGCGCTTCCTCGCCGAGGCGGCAGATGTCGGCGAGCTTGACTCGGTGCCGACGATCGCGGTCTTCGGCGAGGACCGGTGAGCGGCATGAAGCCTGGCGCGCCTCGCGCCGGCGAGGCGCTCGCGCGCGCGTTCGCCGCTGCCGCGGGCGAGGAGCGGCTCACCGAGGACGACGCTCTCGAGCTGCTCACGCATGCGGACCTGCTCCCGCTCGGCTCGGCCGCCTCCCAGATGCGGCGGCGCGCCGTACCCGGCGACGACGTCACGTTCATCGTCGACCGCAACGTCAACTACACCAACGTCTGCGTGTCCGAGTGCCGGTTCTGCGCCTTCTTCGCGACGCCCGGTTCTCGCGACGCCTATGTGCTCACGCGCGAGCAGCTCGCCGAGAAGGTCCGCGAGACGATCGACCTCGAGGGCACCGCGATCCTGCTCCAGGGCGGGATGCACCCGGACCTTGATGTCGAGTGGTACGAGGACATGCTGCGCGGCATCAAAGCAGACCACCCCGCCATCCACGTCCACGGGTTCGGACCTCCGGAGATCGTGCACATCGCCGCCGTGTCGGGTGTCAGTACGCGCGAGGTCTTGACGCGACTGCGCGACGCGGGCCTCGACTCGCTGCCGGGCGGCGGGGCGGAGATCCTCGTCGACCGGGTGCGCTCGCACGTCTCGCCGCGCAAGGCGAGCTCGGACGAGTGGCTCGATGTGATGCGGGAAGCGCACCGGCTCGACATCTCCACGACCGCGACCATGATGTTCGGCGGGGTAGAGACCGGCGCCGAGCGCATCGAGCACCTCGCGCGCATCCGCGAGGTGCAGGACGAGGCGGTCGCCGCCGGGCACGTGGGCTTTCGCGCGTTCATCGCGTGGAGCTTCCAACCCGGCAACACCGCGCTCGCCGAAGACGAGGCCGCAGCCCGGGGCGTGCCGCTCACCGCGGCGAGTGGCTACGACTACCTGCGCACGCTCGCGGTCTCGCGGCTGTTCCTCGACAACGTGCGCAACGTGCAGGCGTCCTGGGTGACGCAGGGGTCGAAGGTGGGCCAGGTCGCGCTCATCTTCGGCGCGAACGACATGGGTTCGACGATGATCGAAGAGAACGTGGTCGCGGCCGCGGGGGTCCGCTTCATGCTCGCGCGCGATGAACTCGTGCGTCTCATCGCCGACGCCGGTTACACCCCGGTGCAGCGCGACACGCTCTACCGGGAGGTCACGCGCTTCGAGCCGATGCCTACTCGAGGTCGAGCGGAATCTCCACAGCGTTGATTCGCGAGCCGTCCTTAGCGGACACCTCGAAGACCACCAGCCGTCCCGCGCCAGCTCTGGTGACCTCGAACGGAATCGTCACGTCGAACGTGCCCCATGTCCCGGTCCCCGCGGTGGCGGTCGCGTACCCGTCCGCGATGTTGGCGCCAACGGCGTCGACAAGCTGGTAGTTGAGGGTCGCCTCGAACGTGTTCGACATCCCGGTGAGCCGGAGCGGGCTAGAGACCGCCTGCCACGGCGCCGGGCTCTCGACCAGGATCGCGGGAAGCGCGGCGTCGGCAAAGTCCGTCCGGGTGACGGGCGGCGACACCACGACCCCCTCGCCGCCGATGGCCTCCACCGGACGGCCGTCGATCTCGAAGGCCACGCTCGTGACCGTCTCGAAGCGGGTGAGCGTGTAGACGACCTGCGCCACGCGCAGCTGCATCGAGAGCGAGCCGCCGCCGGCCTCGAACTCGGAGCTCAGGTCGACCGTCGCCACGCCGTCGGTGATCGACACTCCGTTCAGCCGGGTGCCCTCAGGGACCTCGGTGCCAAGGCCCGCCTCCCGGTCCGCCTCGCCCGGCCCGGCAAGGAGCTGCTCCATCGCGACCCGGGCGACCTCTCTCGTCCAGTCGACTTCCCGCGCCGCCACGCCCAGCGTCTCGCCACGGGTGAAGTAGAGAGTCACCTCCATAGTCGCCGGCTCCGGCTCGACCGCCGGAGGACGCTGCGGCTCCGGCTCTTCCGCCGCCTGTTGGGGTGCGCAGCCCACAGCCGCGCCTCCGGCGAGGAGCACCGCCAGTGAGCCGACGAATACCGCGCGCGCAATCCGCGCGCGCGCCGTACGGGTCCACCTACCGTGCGTCACCATCGTATCCCCACCGCCTCGCTCGATCGTCCGCCGGCCTCACTCCGCCGACAGTGCCGTCCCACGGTCCGTTGCGGCTTGTACCCCGCTCCAGCGCCGTCCACACGTGCGGCGGCCAGACGTCACCGGGCCGTTTTCGTCGTTCGGGGTAGCACGTCGGCCTGTCATCGGCTAGCCTCGAAGCGAGGAGGAATCACTATGTCTGAGCAGTACGTACCCCGCGCGGAGTTCGGCATCTGCGGAGGATCCGGCACGCTCTCGCTCGGCACGGCCGGGTCACTGGCTGACGAACGGGTGACCGTGCTCGCCGACGGACTCGTTTTCGACACGCCGTTCGGTCGCAGCCCCGCGTTCACGCACGTCCGGGTAGATGGCCCGCACGGCCCGCGCGAGGCGCTGAGCGTCCGGATGCACGGCTGGCGCCGCGGGGTGAAGCGCGCGGACGCGAGCCTTCAGACGTTTTGGGTCTTCCACGAGGCCGGAGTGCGCAAGGTCGTCGCGGACGGCGGTGTGGGCGGTCTCAACCACCTTCTTGACCCGCGCGACGTGGTCATCCCGAACGACTTCATCGACTTGAGCATCAAGCAGGACATCTACGTTCGCGGCGACCACCTGCTCATCATGCGCGAGCCCATCTGCTCCGACCTCGCGGCGACGCTGCACGCGGCGGCGAGCGTCTCGTTCGCCCGCGTCTTTCGCCGCGGCATCTACGTCGTGACCGACGGCCCGCGGTTCGAGAGCGTGGCCGAGGTCGACTACATGCGGCGGCTCGGCGGGGACGTCATCGGACAGTCGCTCTCGCCTGAGGTCTTCCTCTCCCGCGACATCGGGGCCTGCTTCGCCGGCATCTACATCGTCGTGAACTACGCCGAGGGTGTCATTCGGGAGTGGGAGCACTCAGAGCTCAAGGCGATCTTCTTCGAGGAGTCGGAGACGGTGGCGCGCTGCGTCATCGACACCGTGAGCGCCACCCGCCTCGATGCGCCGTGCGGCTGCGCCGATCTCCGTAAGCCGAGCCTCCTCGACCTGCCGGACGGGTGAGTGGTGCTCGTCCACGCGACGTGGGTGCTGCCGATCGCGGCTGCGCCGCTGCGTGACGGCGCCGTACTCGTCCGCCATGGACGCGTCGCGGAGGTAGGCCCGCTCGACGCGCTGACCCGCGCGCATCCGGGCGTACCGGTCGAGCGCAACGACGGCTGCGTGCTCACCCCGGGCCTCGTGAACGCCCACACCCACCTCGGGCT
>DASSAH010000116.1:0-1853 GCA_035685585.1 Coriobacteriia bacterium | reverse complement strand
CTCGACTGCGGCGTTCTGTCCTGCGAACGCGTCCGATGTTTCGAGTGCCTGCAAATCGGGGGCTTCCGACACGGTGACTCGGGCGTCCTGCCCCAAACGACGCTCAAGCTCTCGCATATAGGGACCGAACGAGTAGCACACGACCTTGGCCCCTTGAGCTGCGGCATGCTCGGCGACCTCACAGGCAAGCGCGGTCTTGCCGGCATAACGCGGGCCTATGATGAGCGCGAACTCGCCGGCTCGAAGCGTGAGGCCGAGCTCCTCTCAGTCCTCGTGTCCACCCGAGATGTCGACCTCGGTGGCCGCATCCGCACGCGGCTCGAGCGGGAAGAGCGGTCGCACGCTCTCGGCCATCGTCCGGCGCGCACGTGCCCTCTGCTCAGAGTGATGCGCCTCGAGGTATGCGTCCCAGTAGACAAGCATCGCAGCGGCCACGGCATGAGCGCGGCAGAACGCGTACTCGCCGCACGCGATGACGCGTTCCCAGAGCGCCTGGGCAGTGTCTGGCGACCCGCCCGTCCCCTCGACACCCGCGGTGAAGGCGTCTCGCAGCCCGGCCACCTTCTCACGCTCGTGACGTCCGATCGCCTTGCGCAAGGCGTGGGCATGCTCGCCGCTCAGGCCGCCGAGCCGCATAGCCGCATCCATGATCTGCTCCTGGTAGATGAACATGCCGTTGGTCGCACCGGCGAAGTCGGCAAGCGCCTCGTCGACCTCATCGCGCGCCCAGCCGACACGCACCCTTCGGACGTACTCCTCCATCAGGTGTGCGGGGCCGGGGCGCCACAACGCTATCGCGGCACACAGGTCTTCGAAACGACGTGGCTGCAGCTCGCGCAGCAACCGTCGGCCCCCTATCGACCCGAACGAGAACAGTCCTGCGTCGGGTGCTGCACAGAGCAGGTCGTAGACAGATACATCATCGAGCGGGAGCTCCCAAGGCACGGGCGCAAGTGCGCCGATCGCCTCGAGGGTGAGCTCGATACGGTCGAGCACCTCAATGCCCAACAGATCTATCGGTATCTCACCCGCCGTCAGCATGTATCTGTTGTCGACTCGGGAACCGAGCGTCCCACCGAGCGCCTCGGTGATGTTCTGCCCTTGGCGTGAAGCGACGGCTATGTCGACGTCGATGCGCTCGGCGGCCGGGGTGAGTAAGCGCTCGGCGACCAGCTTGTGCTCGATTGGATCGATTGCCGTGATACCAAGCAGGTAGCACACGATCGATGAGGCGAGCGCGCCCCACCCCGGGCCCACAACACGCCCGAGTCCACGCACCTTCGAAACCGCATCGGCGGCCGATAAGAAGTCCCCCGCCCATCCGCGTTCATCGATGATCGCAAGCTCGTGCATGAGCCGGGCGCGTGCAAAAGCACGCTGCTCGACCTCGTAGACCTTCGCTATGCGCTGCTCGCACAGCGAAGTCAGACTCGCATGATTGGCGCAGCTGCCAGTGCTCATTTCGACCCCCTCGCCTTGCCCGGAGCACAAGCCTAGCGAGGGGGTCTGACAAAAGCACCTTCGTGGAGCTCACCGAACAACAGATGACACCCCCGTGCGTCGGAAGACAAACAACAAGAGCGACCCACCGATTCAGTGAGTCACTCTCGTCTTCCCAGCTTACTGGCGGAGAGGGAGGGATTCGAACCCTCGAGCCGGGGGATACCCGACTAACGGTTTTCGAGACCGCCGCATTCAACCACTCTGCCACCTCTCCGCGGTGGTGCGCTGCGTATCAAACTTCACGCGCGGCAATCGGAGAGTATACAGAGGCCGGGGCCCAGCGGCAACGCGAGCCGTCTTCGTGCCCGCCGCTCATTGTCCCCCCCGGGTTGTATGCCCCATGGCGCACT
>DASSAH010000115.1:0-4279 GCA_035685585.1 Coriobacteriia bacterium | reverse complement strand
GGGACGGGGCGGTGGGACGCGTCACGAACCTCTTCGAGCGCATCGAGGTCGATCCCGCGCGCACATACGGCGCCATCTGTGGTCCGCCCGCCATGTACCGGTTCGTGATCGAAGAGATGCGCACGAAGCGCATGGACCTCGACCGGATATACGTGAGCTTCGAGCGTCGGATGAAGTGCGGCATCGGGAAGTGCGGCCATTGCGGCGTCGGACACCAGTACACGTGCGTCGACGGCCCGGTCTTCAACTACTGGGAGGCCATGAACTTGAGAGAGGCGATCTAGCGTGTCGGCGCGGGTCGTCGTGGTCGCGCTAGCGAGCGACTTCGGCTGCCAGGTGCAGATGACCAACATGGAAGACCACCTCCTCGACGTGCTCGGGACCTTCGAGCTCTCGTACTGGCAGCTCGCCTCGAGCGGCCACATGCCTTCCGAGTACGACGTCGCAATCGTGGAAGGGGCAGTGACGACCGGCGACCACGTCGCGCTGCTGGAACGGGTACGGGCCACCGCGTCGACGCTCATAGCGATCGGCTCGTGCGCGGTATCGGGAGGCATCCCGGGCCTCGCCGCGCGCGGTGACCTGACCGAGCGCACACGAAGCGTCTACGGCGACACCCTCCCCGCGGTCACGCACACTCGCGCCGCGCCGGCGCCGGTCAGCGCCGTCGTCGAGGTCGACTACCACGTGCCCGGATGCCCTATCGAGCCGGCGGAGTTCCTTGCCGTGCTCCGGAGGGCCTTCATGGGACTTGCGAACCGTCCGCCGCGCGAGCCACTCTGCGCCGCCTGCAAGATCGCCGAGAACGCGTGCTTCTACGAGGACGGCCTGCTGTGCCTTGGGCTCGTGACCCGCACCGGGTGCGAAGCGCGGTGCGTCTCGCTCGGCAGGCCGTGCGCGGGGTGCCGGGGGATCGCGGAGGACGCGAACCTCCCCGCCGCCCGGGAGGTCCTCGTGCGGCACGGGCTCGAGCCCTCGGCGCTTGATGTCGCGCTCGACCTGTTCAATTCGACGTCAGGGGTCCGATGAGCCGGCTCACCGTGGAGCACGTCGCCCGCATCGAAGGGCACGGCACCATCTCGGTCGAGGTTGCCGGGGGCGTGGTCCAGGAGATTCGGATGGACGTGGTCGAGCCGGCGCGCCTCTTCGAGTCCATGGTCGTCGGCCGGCGCTTCGACGAGGCCCCGCTGATCACCAGCCGGATCTGCGGCATCTGTTCGCCCAACCACACGCTCACGAGCATCAAGGCGCTGGAGGCAGCGTTCGACGTGGAGGTGAGCGAGCGGACCACGCTCCTGCGAGAACTGCTCGTGTACGGCTCCTACCTGCAGAACCATGCGACCCACCTCTACCTGCTCGCGGCGCCCGACTACGTCGGGCTGCCGAGCGTCTTCCCGCTCGCGAAGACACACCCCGAGGTCGTGCGCCGCGCGCTCGGCCTGAAGAAGCTCGGCAACGACCTGACCGCGCTCATCGGCGGCCGGCCGGTGCATCCGGTCGCGGCGACCATCGGCGGGTTCACCGCTGAGCCGCCTCGGGCGAGACTCGATCAGTTCACGGAGCTGCTGCACTCGGCGGCCCGTGACGCCGCGGACACTGTCGAACTCTTCGCCGGATTCGAGACGCCGGAGTTCGAGACCGGCGGAGAGATGCTCGCACTGGTCGCCCCCGGTACGTACGCGACGTACGACGGTGACGTGTGCGCCCTCGACGCGGGATGGTGTCGGCCCGCCGCCGAGTACGGGCAGTTCGTCGACGAGGCCGTCGTCGACCACAGCAACGCCAAGCACGCCACGGTCGGCGGACGCACCTACCTGGTCGGCGCCCTCGCCCGCGTGAACCTCTCCTGGGACCGCCTGACGCCGACCGCGAAGCTCATCGCCGAGAAGGCCGGGTTCGCGCGCGGCTCCCGCAACACCTTCCACAACAACCTCTGCCAGGCGATCGAGCTGGTGGACTGCTCCCAGCGCTGCGCTCACCTGTGCGAATCGCTCGTGGACGACACCGGTACCTGTACGCCTGCCGGGTTCACGGTGCGGGCCGGGTCAGGACGCGCGGCGACGGAAGCTCCGCGGGGCACCCTGTATCATGGCATCTCGGTCGATGGTGATGGCTTCGTGACAGCAGGCGACGTGATCACCCCGACGGCACAGAACCTCGCGAACCTCGAGGCGGACATGCGCGCGTACGCGCCGACCGTCGCGCATCTGCCCGAGCGCGAGTTCGTGACAGCGATCGAGCGGCTCGTGCGCGCATACGACCCCTGCCTGTCGTGCGCAGTGCACTGACGCGCGGCGCAGCTCAGCAACGACACCGGAGGGTCGAGCGAATGACAGCACAGGACGGCCGAGCATGCGCCTGATCATCCGCGGCGTCTTCTGGTTCGGCCTCTACCTCGCGCTCATCCTGTTGCCGCTCATCGTGGGCGCGGTCGTGTACGACCCCGGCCACGCGGCGAGCCCGCTCGTCTACGCCGCCATCGCGTGCGGCTACATCGCGCTCGCGCTCATGGCGACCGAGCTCGCCCTCGTCTCCCGCTTCGGCGGCGTCGCGGCCGCGTTCGGGCTCGACTCGCTGCTCCAGTTCCACCGGCAGGTCGGCATCGCGTCGGTCGGCTTCGCTCTCGCCCATCCGCTCCTGCTGCTCGTCGACGGGGCATACCCGATACGCATCCTCGTCCCCTCAAGCGCCGCGCCGTGGCCCGTGACGGCGGGCATCGGCGCGCTTGCGATGGCGTCGCTGGTCGTCGGGTTGTCGGTCTACCGGCGTCACCTGCGCATCTCGTACGAGGCCTGGCACGTGACCCACGGCGTGCTCTCGATCGCGCTCATCGGGTTCGCGGCGGCGCATCTCTTCGGTCTCGGTCGACTGGCCGAGCACCCGGCCGTGCGCATCATCTGGGTCGTCTACCTGGCAACGCTCGTCTGGATGTTCGCTCGCTACCGCCTGCTCCGGCCGCTCAGCCAATGGCGGCGGCCGTGGGTGGTCGTCGAGAACCGCGAGGAACATGGGCACTCGACCACACTCGTCCTTCGCCCCGCCGGCCATGAGGGCTTCACGTTCGAGCCGGGTCAGTTCGCGTGGATCGGCTTCGGCCGCACGCCGTTCTCACCCACCCAGCATCCGATATCGTTCTCCTCGAACGGGGACATCCCGAGCCACGACGGCACGGTCGCCTTCACAATCAAGCGGCTCGGTGACTGGTCGAAGGAGGTCGTCCCCGCGGTCGAGCCGGGCGCTCGAGCGTGGATCGACGGGCCGCATGGAGTGTTCACCATCGACCGCGAGGAAGGCGCCGGGTTCGTGTTCATCGGCGGCGGGGTCGGCATCACCCCGCTCTACGCGATGGTTCAGGCGCTCGACACCCGAGGCGACGTTCGGCCGGTGTTCCTGTTCCATGCCGCGAACGACCGCGACGACCAGACGTTTCGCGAGGAGCTCGACGCGATAGCCGGGCGGATGAAGAACCTCACCCTCGTCAACGTGCTGCTGCGTGCCGACGATGACTGGGACGGCGAGCGCGGATTCGTCACCGCTGACATCCTGATGCGCTACCTGCCGCCGCGACTCTTCAGGCGGTTCCAGTACTTCATCTGCGGGCCCGGCCCTCTCATGAACTCGATGGAGAAGGTGCTGCCCGAGATCGGCGTGCCCTCCGACCGTATCCACACCGAGCGCTTCGAAATGGTGTAGGGAGACGCCATGAACCACCGCATCGTTTCGAACGTCGTCATGTTGCTGATGCTGTTGCTCGCGGTCGCGACCGGGCTGTTCGCGGTAGCCGCTTCGGCCCGGAGCGAAGACGCGGGCGACCCTGCCCCCGTGCCCGACAACCCCCACCCCGACCTCAGACAGACTCGCGCCTGCCTCGACTGTCACACGGTCACTGGAGGCACGATTCCCGTCACCCACCGCGCCTATGCGCTCGAAACGTGCGGCACGTGTCATCCGCGCGCGCCTCGCGTCCTGGTGCCGCACGCCATCACGATGGGCGACGCACGCTGCCTGCTCTGCCACGGGGACCCAGCACGTGACCTGGGGATTCCGGCGGGACACCTGGAGTACGAGACGCGGGAGTGTTTACTGTGCCACCCGGTCGATCCCGCCCGCTACGACGTGGCGCCGCCTCCGGCCGGCATCTCGCGAAGCCCCGCGCAAGACATCCCGCACCCGCTCGGGGGGTTCTTCGAGGACTGCCTCTTCTGCCATCAGATCGGAGGCGAGAGCGGCACCCTCCCGGACAACCACCGCCGATTCGAGGTGCAGACGTGCACGGAGT
>DASSAH010000114.1:0-4550 GCA_035685585.1 Coriobacteriia bacterium | reverse complement strand
GTCCGCCACGCTCGTGCCTGTGGACACACTGAGCGCGACGGAGAGGGGGGAGGGGGGGTTTGGCAGCACCGGACTGTGAAGGTCCACGCGTCCGGGTCGCGGCGCTGGTGCTCATGAACGGCAGCGTCGTCCTCGTCCGCCACCAGAAGGGCGGCCGTGTCTACCACTTACTTCCCGGAGGCGGGGTCGAACGCGGCGAGACGCTCTCCCAAGCGCTTGTCCGTGAGGTCCGCGAAGAGACCGGGCTGCACGTATCAGTCGGACGCCCGCTGATCCTGAGCGACACGATAGACCCGTCCGGCACACGCCACCTCGTCAACGTCACATTTTCAGCTGATGTCACCGGGGGCTCGATCCGCCCCCCAGCGGTCGATGCGCGCGTCGCGGGAATCGACCTCATCGTCCCGGCCGACCTCACCGCACTCGACCTGCGACCGCCCATCGCTCGTGAGCTGCAGCGCGCCATCGCCCTTGGCCCGTCGTTTCAGACAGCCTACCTCGGGCCGCGATTCGTCGGGGAGGCTTGACGGACGGTGATTCATCCGTGCGCGACGTACGACTCGGAAGGAGGGCCTTCGGACATCAGCCGCATTGAAGTCAGGACCGCGACGTGAGACAGAGGAGTGGAATGGAATCCTTCTTCAGATTCAATGAACGTGGCACCGATCTCAAGACCGAGCTCGTCGCCGGGGTCGCAACGTTTATGACGATGGCGTACATCATCTTCGTGAACCCCGGCATCCTGTCAGCCGCCGGGGTGCCGTTCGCCGGCGCGGCCACGGCGACCGCCCTCGGTGCGGCGCTGATGTGCGTCTGCATGGGTCTCGTGACGAACCGGCCACTCGCGCTCGCGTCCGGCATGGGACTCAACGCTGTCCTGACCTTCTCGGTCATCGGCTTCCAGCAGGCGAACGTGCCATGGCAGGTCGGAATGTCCGTCATCTTCGTGCAGGGACTCATCATCCTCGTCCTGGTCCTCACCGGCCTTCGAGAGGCCGTGATGAACGCCATCCCGCTCGACCTGAAGCGGGCGATCGGCGTGGGTATCGGACTGTTCATCACGACGATCGGTCTGAACCAGGGAGGCGTCATCCGGCCGGCACCGATCACGCTGGTCTCGCTCGGCGACTTCACGCAGCCCTACGTCTGGGTGACGCTCATCGGTCTGGGCGCGATCCTGGTCTTCATGGCGCTGCGCATCAAAGGCGACATCCTCTGGGGCATCCTTGTCGCCACAGGTGCGGCGCTCGCCTTGGGAGTGACGTCGTTGCCTGAGGCGGTCGTGGCTCCGCTCGACCTCTCGACGTTCTTCGCCCCGTTCCACACCGTTGACGGGACGCTGGCGGTCACGCAGATCCTGACACCGGCGCTGCTCGTCGCCATCTTCGCGATCATGCTCACGGACTTCTTCGACACGATGGGCACTGTTGTCGCCGTTGGCGAGCAGGCCGGATTCGTCGAGCCGGACGGGACCGTACCCGGAGTTCGCAACATCCTCGTCGTCGACTCCGCAGCCGCAAGCATCGGCGGACTGTTCGGCGCGAGTTCGATCACAACCTACATCGAGTCCGCCGCGGGTGTCGCCGAGGGGGGCCGGACGGGGCTCACCGCCATCGTCACCGGCATCTTGTTCGTCGGCGCAGCCTTCTTCGCACCAGTCGTCGCGATGGTGGGTGGCGGCACCGTCATCCCGAACGAGCTCCACTACGCGTTGCTCGGCGGCTCAGGGTTCCAGCCTCCCTCGGGGGACTTCTACGTCTATCCGATCACCGCCGGAGCGCTCATCGTCGTCGGTTTCCTGATGATGCGCACGGTCCGGGAGATTCCGTGGACCAGTCTCGAGGAGGCGTTTCCCGCGTTCTTGACGATTGTCGGAATCCCTCTGACCTACAACATCAGCTACGGTATCGGCTTCGGTTTCATCAGCTGGGTGCTCATCAAGGTCTTCCATGGGAAGGCCCGCGAGGTCCACTGGCTCATGTGGGGCGTGAGCGCCGCGTTCGTCGTCGCGTTCCTCGAGCCGTATCTCATGAGACTGCTCGGCTGAGAAGGCGGCCTCCGGAAGACGCCCCCCGGTCACTGGTGGCTGGGGGGCGTCGAGTTTCCCTCGGCGCTCCGCCTGTGCTCATGGCCTGCCGTGCACATATGTCTGATAATGTATCTTATGGAAAGTTGTACAGCAGGACTCTGCCGGCCACGATCCGGCCGCGCTGCGTTGATCTCGGTCCGTGGTCCTACACGTCCCCGAGGTGATCTTGTTCGAACTGTGACTTGGTCATCTCGCGCAGCGCCTCTTCAGCCTCCTCGAAGAATGCGCGCGCGGCGTCATACGACTCGAATCGCCGGATCGGCCTGGCGCCCTCGTCACCATCCGTCCGGACTGCTTCGACCGTCCATTCGACACGATCATCCGGCACATCGTGATTCGGAGAACGGTACAGGATGTCATCGCGCCACTCAAAACGAGGCGCACCCGTCGCGTCGACGGTGGTTACCCGGAGCCGGTAGAACTCAGACGCCGGACCGATGGCGTGGCGTTTCGCCGACGCCTCGCCCTTGTCACTCCGGGGAGGCACTACTCTATCTCCGTGTACTGAGGGTTCGCCGAGACATACCCTTCGACACCGTCGGCATCCTTCACCCTGTGCCAGCCGTCCGCGGTCTGGAGGTGCGTGAGGCGCGTTCCGCGCCCCAGCCCCCTGATCAGCTCGCCATCCCGGGACGGTTCTTCACGAAAGTTGAGGCCCTCGATCAACACGACGACCTCCTGGCCCGAGGGCTGCGGCGCTTCGGCCGGCGCCTCCTCGGCGGCAGGCGGCGCTTCCGCTTCACTCCCGGGTGCCGCATCCGGCGTCTGCGTGGCCTCAGACGGCGACGCGACCGAGGCGCCGTCTTCCCGGTACTCTCTCCACCACCCGTTGACCACGATCAGGAGCGCGACGAGCACGACGACACCTAGCGCACCGCGCACCACGCCCGGCATGCCGCTCATATGTACAGCCCCCCGCCATAGACGACCGACTCGTCGAACTTATACCGCTGCGACGCGTCTCTCACCGTAGTGTCCGCGGCGGTAAACGCTTCGGCGGCCCTCCGCGTGTCGACCTGGCCGAGACCCGAGCGGATCGTCTCGGTGTCGTCGGACTCCCCTACCCTACGCGCCTCCTCGGCGATGATGTACGCGGCGTCGGCAAGCGCGCTCGCTGACGGCCATAGCGACCGGGGCAGCGGCATCGTGTCAAGCTCTTCGGTCACGATCTCCATGCGGCACGCGAGGTCGATGAGCGTCTTGCGATCCTCGGCTGCCGAGCGGGACAACGGTCCAGCGAGCCTGTCAGGCGCGTCCTCGAAGTCGCGGACGACCGCCTCGAGAGTCGCGCACGAAGCGCGTACACCTTCTCGGCGGCTGACGACGTGGACCAGATACCGGCGCGAGACGACCCCGTACGCCCATCGGGCGAGCACGTAGACCGCAAGCGCGGAGACGAACGCGATGAGAATGCCAGCGATCCACCACACGAGCGCGGGGACCGTTCCGAGACTCACGAAGCTCACCACCTCGGCGCCGCGTCGTCCCGCGCGAGGGACATCCGGCACCGTGACTCGAGAGGACATCCAAGGTCGGAGACTGCACGGATGATACCACAGCGGCACGGCACCTTACGGCCCCGACGGTGTGTCACGCGCGCCCTACCGTGTCGTCAGGGGCGCGTCGCGCCCACGTAGTCGCCCCGGCGGTCGATCCGTGACCGCAATGATTCCACCTGCACCGGGCGCCCGGTGCTTGGCGCATGGAGATAGTCCTCCCCGCCCACGTAGATTCCGACGTGATGGACGCGGTCCGGATCTCCGCCGTGCCCGAAGAAAACGAGATCACCTGGCACCAGTAGGTCGAGACGGTCCGGAGGGATGAAGGCGCCGACCCTGAACTGAGCCCGGCTGTTCCTCGGGATCGCGATGCCGAGTTCGCGGTAGACGTGCCATGTGAGCCCAGAGCAGTCGAACCCGGCGGGCGTGGAGCCGCCCCACACGTAGGGCACTCCCAGATACCGCATCCCGATTGCGACGGCATCAGGATTACCGGGCCCCAGACGCGAGGGGTCGAACGCGCGCTGGTTCGGCAGCGCCTCCCTCGTCGACGGCGGCGGGCCGGACGTCGCCTGGCGCGCACGGCCTGCGGCGAGCTGCGCCGCCAGACGGGCCGCGTCCTCAGCGGCCCGGCGCGCCCGCTCTTCCGCTTCCCGGCGCAGGCGCTCCTCCTCCTGCTCCACGAGCTGGGCGAGCTCAGCATCCAAGTCCGTGGTGAACGCCTCCTGCCGCGCGAGGGCCGCGTCGACCTCGCGAGCCTTGATCTCAGCCTGGCGACGGAGCGCCACCTGCTCGGCTTCTCGACGTTCCAGAGCGCGCTCGGTCGTCTCCACTTCTATCACCGCCGCTCTCACGCTCGCGACGAGAGACGCGTCGCTGCGACCGATGCGGCGCAGCCACTCGAGGCGGCTCAGGAAGTCCGTGAACGATGCGGTCCCCAGAAGGACCTCGACCAGTTGCGC
>DASSAH010000113.1:0-1600 GCA_035685585.1 Coriobacteriia bacterium | reverse complement strand
CGCGCCGTCCGCCTGGCTCCCCGCAACCTCGCGGTAGATCGCAGCGACGTTGTCGACCATCGTCTCGACCCCGAATTCCGCCTCGACACGCGCCCGGCCGGTCGCGCCGAGCCGCACAGCTTTGTCCGGCTCGGAAATCGCCCACATGAGCGCCTCGGCAAGCGTCCGAGGATCTCCCGGGGGGACGAGGAGTCCGGTGGTACGGTCCGTCACGGCCTCGGGTATCCCGTCCGTCGCAGTCGCGACCACCGGCAGTCCGTGAGCCATCGCCTCCAGCACGACGTACGGGAGTCCCGTCCACCTCGAGCTCAGCACGAAGATGTCCGCGTCGGTGTAGGCGGGCCGCAGGTCCGGACGCGGCGCGAGAAAGCGCAGCGTGTGTGCGACGCTGCGGTCGTTGGCGAGGTCACGGAGCTTGGATTCCAGCGGTCCGGCGCCGATGAGGACGAGCGTTGCCGAGGGGAACCGGACCGACACCCGCGCCCACGCCTCGATGAGGGTGACGTGGTCCTTCTTCGGATGAAGCTGGCCGACCGTGAGGACCAGCGGGACCTTGGCACCGATGCCGAGCTCGGCACGGAACCCGCCGGCCTCGACGGGCGCGGGTACCTCGATGCCGTTGCGGATCGTTATCGACTTCGCTGGGTCGAGCCGCCCGAGGGCCGCGCCTTTCTCGCAATCGGAGTCGCACACGCACACAAAGCGCGCCGTGCGTCCGCGCAACGCTCGGTCCACCCCGCCGCTGCGGAGGCGCGCAAGCGCCGGACCGCCGGGTGTCGCCTCGATTCCGTGGAGCGTGTAGATGCACCGGCGCGCGGCCTGTGGGTCGCCGAGGCGCGCACAGAGCGCGGCCTGCGCCCCGTGGGCGTGCACGACGTGCGGACGCACGCGGTCGACGGCCGAACGCACGGCGCGCACACTGGCGATCGGCAGCCACGAGCCGATGGCGGCGCGCTCGACGGGGACACCGCGCGACTCGGCGAACGCAGGCAGCGTGCCGTGGTGCGGACAGATGAGCGAAACCTGGAATCCCCGGGCCGGCAGCCTCTGGAGCAAGTCGGCGACGTGATGCACCGTCCCGCACGTGGCCGAGGTGTCAGCGGCTATCAAGAGGATGCGCGTAGTGTGAGCGGCCATGTGTCACCTCGGGCACAGTGTACGTCACGCACCGCGCCACACGGTAGGGCTCTGTGTCACTCGCGCCTCTCGCCCGACACCCTGAGCCGCTCCGCTATACTGTGCTCGCCATCGACCCGCCTCCGGCCAGCTCATGACGTCAGGACGCCGCCCGTGCTCAGGAGCGCCATCCACTCCCTCGCCGAGTACCTGCGCATCAACGCCATCCGGCGGATGCTCGCCATCGTCGAGGTGAGAGCGAGCGAAATCGCGGGACTCGTCGCGTTCGCGGCGATTTTCGCCGTCTTTGAGGGCGTGGGCATCTCGCTACTCCTCCCGATCCTGCAATATGCCGAGGGCGGACAGACGGCGATCATCGAGGGAGCGGGCGCGGTCTGGGTGGCGCTGCGCCGGTTCATGGAGTTCGCGGGTCTGCCGCTCACCCTCCCGGTCCTGCTCCTCATGGCGTTCATGCCGATCCTCA
>DASSAH010000112.1:0-1908 GCA_035685585.1 Coriobacteriia bacterium | reverse complement strand
GGAAACCGAACTCGACGGGGGCGTTGCCACATACCGCCATCATGGCCAGCATCTCACACGAGGTTCTGGGCGCACGGGAGCGCAGCGGTGGATGAGGGCCGGCATGAAGCTCTTCGATCGGTACCGTGCCGAGCAGGGTCGCCCCGACATCCTTCACGCCCACTCGACACTGATGGGCGGTGTCCTCGCGGCTCGCATCTCGCACATGACGGGCGTGCCGTACGTGGTCACGGAACACAGCTCCCTCTACGGGCGAGACGCCCTTCGGTCCTGGCAGCTCGACAAGGCGCGGCAGGCTCTGGCAGGTTCACGTGCCCGTATCGTGGTGAGTCCGCAGCTGGGACGTGCGCTTGAGGCCCGTCTCGGTCAAGCAGCGTGTCCGTGGATCTGGGTACCCAACCTGGTCGACGCGGCGTTCCTCGCGGTCCCGCTCCGCACCACCGGCCAGAGCGAACCGTTTCGCTTCCTCAATGTGGCGCTTCTGTCGGAGAACAAGGGACACGTGCACCTCCTCGAGGCATTTGCCCGCGCGTTCGGGGGCTCCCGGGATGTCGAACTGAGAATCGGCGGTGACGGGCCGATGAGGCGTACGCTGGAGAAGACGGCCGAGCGACTCGGGATTTCCGAGTCAGTCCGCTTTCTCGGGCGACTCGATCGTCATCGAGTCCTTGAGGAGGTCGTCGAGGCAGACGTGTTTGTGCTGTCGAGTCTCGTGGAGACGTTCGGGGTTGTGCTTGTGGAGGCGCTCGCTTGCGGAACGCCTGTCATCGCCACGCGTTCGGGAGGGCCAGAGTGCATAGTACAACCGGGCGACGGCCTCCTGGTCGAGCCCGGACAGCCAGGTGAGCTCGCGGTCGCGATGCTTCAGATGTATAGGGATGTCTCCGGGTTCGAGCCGGCCGCCATCCGTGAGCGGTGCCGTGCCCGCTTCTCCGAGGACAGCGTCGTCGCCAGTTTGGAGGCCATCTACCACGAGGCGACACTCGGTCGCGTAGTGCGAGCCTGAAGCGTAGGGCCGTCCAGAGAGGAGCCGCGCTTCTTTGTCCACCAGCCCCTAGCCATGGGGGCAACCTCACCGCCCGAACGTGCACGCGCGCGGGTGACAGAGGCGCTACACTTGCACCTGGTCACCACGCCCTTCGGCTATGATGCGCGGCGACGCACTCCTGACCACCGCACAAGGGAGGCCTCGTGCCCTGGCAGAACCGGACGACGCGCGCGGGAGCCGATCGTGTCCGATGAACCACTCGCTCGCGCGGAACTCGGCCTCCGGAGGGTCGGGAAAGACGCTGGGAACACGTTCGCGGTCGAGATCTGGAGCATCGGGCTCGGGCTCGCGCTCTCGATCTTCCTCGCGCGCACGCTTGGACCGGAGGGAAACGGACTCTACGCGCTCGCACTGCTGCTGCCGACGACGCTCGCGCAGCTTCTCAACCTCGGCGTACCTCCCGCCAACATCTACTTCGTCGGGCGCGGAGACGTCGCGCTCGGCACGGCGCTTCGCGCCACCACCCGGCTCGGCATCATCGTGGGAGTGCTCGGACTCGCCATCGTCCCGCTCGTCATCCACTACCGCGGAGAGCAGTGGTTCCCGGGCGTGCCGCCGTCACTCATGCTGCTGGCGCTCGCCGCCTATCCGATAGGGCTCTTCCAGGCCTACTACGCCACCCTGCTCACCGCGGTGAAGGACTTCCGCCGGTTCAATCGCACTCTGGCCGTCATGCCGCTCGTGACGCTGACGCTGGCCGCTGCCCTTGTCCTGTTCGGCGGCATGGGTGTCGCCGGCGCGGTCGTCGCGTACCTCGCGGGCCAGTTCTCAGGCGCTCTCACGTCGCGCCTTTCACTCCGAGCGCACCTCGAGCCGGACCGAACGGGCGTTGACGGCGAGTCCTGGTGGGCCTACGGACG
>DASSAH010000111.1:0-3354 GCA_035685585.1 Coriobacteriia bacterium | reverse complement strand
CCTCCCCGAGATCTCCATCTCCTTCTCACGAATGAGGTGAAGCGGCGAGTTCAGGTCCCCCGCGACGGTCTCCCTGTGGAACTTGAATTCCTCGAGGATCTTCTCGTCCACCATCCACTCCCCTGTGTGTGATCGCGCCCGCGCGCACGCGCAACTCCCAGAACGCGGACGGCCCTCCGCCGACTTGTTTCTGCCCGCGAAGGACCGTTCCTGCTGAAGATCGATGCGCTATTCGCGGCCGGGTGGCGGGCCGTATCGCCTCGGGAGACGCATCCCGAAGGCGCACGCCATCTCGTAGTTGATGGTTCCGGCGGTCTCCGCGAGTTCGTCCATGTCTATGTGTTCGGGACCCTGCGTGCCCACGAGCACGGCCTCGTCGCCCTCGCGGGCTTCGACCCCCCGCGGGACCTCGACCATCAGCTGGTCCATGCAGACGCGGCCCACCTGCGCGCAGCGGACCCCACCGATCAGAACCTCCATCTTGTTGGAGAGGACCCTGTGCACGCCGTCAGCGTAGCCGAGCGGAAGGGTCGCGATGGTGCTCGGCGCGGCGGCGCGCCAGGTCAACCCGTAGCTCACGCCCTCGCCCATCCCGATGCGCTTCACGAGGGAGAGTCGAGCGCGTACCGACATCGCCGGTCGCAGGTCGATCCGGTCACGCGTGGACGGCGCGGGATGCAGGCCGTAGATCGCGATTCCGCAACGCACCATCGCCATATGCGACTCGGGGTGCAGGATCGTGGCGGGGCTGTTGGCGGCGTGCACAAGCTCAGGCCTGACTCCCTCGTCCCTCAGCCGGTTGATGACGTCACGGAACCGGGAGAGCTGCGCCTCATACTCCCAATCCCCGGGGACGTCCGCGGTCGCGAAGTGCGTGAAGACCCCCTCCAGATCGAGCCCCGGCATGAGCGCCACGGTCGACGCGAACTCCGGGGCGTCTTCGACGCGCACCCCGACGCGGTTCATGCCTGTGTCCACCTTGAGATGGACGAGAGCCCTCGTGCCCGCCGCACGGGCCGCGTACCCGAGCGCCTCGGCGAACGAACGAGTCGTCACGGTCGGGATGAGGCGGTGTTCGAGGACGAGCGGGACGGACGAGGGCGGTGGCTCGGACAGGATGTGCACCGGCGCGTCGACAGCGGCTTCCCGAAGCTCCACGGCCTCTTCGATCGTGGCCACCCCGAGACGATCGGCCCCCGCTTCGATGGCGGCGCGCGCCACCGGCTCGGTGCCGTGACCGTAGCCGTCGGCCTTCACGACCGCCATGAAGCGTGTTCCCGGCGCCGTACGGGCCTTCAGGACACGGACGTTGTGCGCCACCGCTTCAAGATCGACGTCGATCCACGCCCAGCGCTCATACGCCATCCGCGGACCGCCTACCCGTCGACGAGGAGCGAACGCACGATGTCGGACTTGCTCACGATGCCCACCAGGGTGTCGCCGTCAAGGACGGGCAGACGGCTCACGTCCCGCTCGACCAGCAGTGTAGCCGCGTCCTCGACCGAGGCGTCCGCCTGGATGGTGATCGGCTCCCGCGTCATGACATCACGGACCGTCGCCGCGACGGCCTTCTTCAGCTTGGATTCGAAGCGGGCGGTCGAAGGAGGATAGAGGATGTATCCGTCCAGCAGGTGCAGGTAGGTCGGGAACTCAAGCTTCACGTCGCGCATGATGAGGTCGCCCTCGGTCACGATGCCTATGAGCGCGCCGCCTTCGACGACCGGCAGCGCTCCGATGCTCCGGTCGACCATAAGGTGAGCCGCCTCGGTAACGCCCATATCAGGTCCGACCGCCACGGGTTCGGCACTCATGATGTCGCGTACGCTCTGTTCGGCCATCGGTGTCGCCTCCTTCATCATCTCTCCGGTACGCGGTCAGTCCACCGGCCGTGTCATCCCAGCTCACGGATGGCCGAAGACAGGTGTGACGGGATGTCCTCGGCCACGACGCTCAGTACGCCGAGCGCCCGGGACGCGTGATCGCCGGCCCGCCCGTGCAGGTGCGCCGCGAGCGCGCCCGCCTCCAGCGGCCCCAGCCCCTGGGCGAGCAGCGCACCTGCCACTCCCGCGAGCACATCGCCGGTTCCCGCGGTCGCCAGAGCCGGGTTTCCCGAACGCGTGATGACCTGACGGCCCGCGCAGCTCACGATCGTGCGCGCTCCTTTGAGGACGCACGCGAGGTGCGGTCCGCTGAGAGCTCGCCCGTAGGATATCCTATCCGTCTGAATCTCGGCCGCGGTGGTGCCGAGGAGCCGGGCGAGCTCCCCGGGATGTGGGGTGATGACGGTCGGGTATGTCCGTTCCAGCAGCGCTTCCGCTTGAGTGCCGAACGCGTTCAGACCGTCGGCGTCGATCACGAGCGGCACGCCGAGCGAACCCGCGAGCGATCGTGCGACGCGTGACGCTCCGTCAGCGACCGTCATCCCCGGACCGAGGACGACGGCGTCGAACTCGGACGCCGCTTCACGCACCGCGTCAGCGACTTTCGACGCGAACGTGCGGGAAGGCTCCTCGGGAAGCCCCGTGACGATGACCGAGCTGAGCTTCGACTGCAGTACCGGCACGACGGAGTCGGGTACCGCGAGCGTCACGTAGCCCGCGCCCGCCCGCTGAGCTCCCAAAGCGGCGAGGGCCGCCGCCCCGGGGAACGCGCCGGAGCCGGCCACGATGAGCACGCGTCCCCGCGTACCCTTGTGGACGTCCAGAGCCGGTCTCGGCACGAGCGCCCGATAGTCGGCATCGTCCCAGAGTTCCGGATCGCCGACGCCGCCGAGCAAGGAGCGCGGGATGCCGATGTCCGCGACCACGATCTCGCCCGCGTGCCGGGCTCCGGGAAAGAGCACACATCCGATCTTGGGCGCCGAGAACGTCACGGTCAGGTCGGCCTCGACCGCGGAGCCATCGACCGATCCGCTCGTCGCGTCCACGCCGGACGGGACGTCGACCGAGACCACGAACGCACCTGCACGGTTGACCGCTTCTATCCACGAGCCGAGCGGGGGCCGCGCCGGGCCGGTAAGGCCGATGCCGATGAGGGCGTCGATGACCACCTCGTGGCCGCAGAGGCCGTCGGCGTCAATCGCCCCACTGTGCACAGTGAACGCGACACCTGAGGCGACAGCCAGGCGCGCCGCGTCACCGGCATCGCCTGCGACGCCGTCCGGAGCGACAGGGGTCAACACCCTCACCTGACCGCCGGCCTCGTGCAGGAGCCGGGCCGCGACCCATCCGTCGCCGCCGTTGTTGCCCGCACCGCACACGACCGCGACCTTCCCCGCTCCGGCGCGCGTGACGACCTCGCGGGCGACGGCCTCCCCGGCCCTCTCCATCAGCGCACGGAGGGTACCTGCGCCGT
>DASSAH010000110.1:0-8090 GCA_035685585.1 Coriobacteriia bacterium | reverse complement strand
CGAGGTCTTCGAGACTCTCGGTCTGCCAACGGCAGGTGGCGACGTCTCCACGGTCGGGCCGGGGTGGGGGGCGAACATCACGCGCGCCGCGCTGCTCGCGCTCGCGATCTCGGTCGCGGCGATACTGCTCTACGTCGCGGTGCGCTACGAGTACAAGATGTCCATCACGGCGGTGATCACCCTCGTGCACGATGTCTTCATCGTGCTCGGCATCTATGCGCTCGTGGGACGCGAGGTGACGCCCAACACGATCGCGGCGCTCCTGACGATCATGGGTTACTCGCTCTACGACACCATCGTGGTGTTCCACCGCATCCGCGAGAACGCGCAGGGGCTTACGCGGGGCACCTTCACCGGGATGGCGAACCACTCGCTCAACCAGGTGCTCGTCCGCTCGCTCAACACGTCGATCACGTCGCTCATGCCCCCTCTCATGCTGCTGTTCTTTGGGGGAGAGACGCTTGTCGACTTCGCGTTCGCCCTCGTGATCGGCATAGCGCTCGGCGCGTATTCGTCGATCGGCGTGGCGACTCCGCTGTACGCCGCGTGGAAAGAGCGGGAGCCGAAGTTCCAGGCGCTCGCCAAGAAGTACGGGGTGACATGAGGTACCGTCCCGGGCCATGTCGCAGCGGAAGGGCCGACGCACCAGTGTCGGCCCTTCCGGTTACGATGCGCGCGTGACGCGGGGGGACGAGACAGTGCGCGGATGTGGGGCGCGGGTGTGGGACGCCGTCGAGGTCGACGATGACGCGGCGCGACGGCTCGCACGCGAGACGGGCCTCTCTCTCGTCCTCGCGCGGATCCTTCTCGGCCGGGGGGTGACGACGCGCGCCGCGGTCGAGCGGTTCCTCGACCCCGATCTCGACCGGGAGTGGCATGACCCTGACGTCATCCCGGGAATGCGAGCCGCCGCCGAGCGCGTCGCGCGGGCCGTGAGCGCACGAGAGCGTGTGGTCGTCTTTGGCGATTTCGACCTCGACGGCGTCTCAGCAGCGGCGCTCACCGAGCGTGGGCTTAGGGCGCTTGGGGCCGACGTCACGGCGATCGTCTCGCACCGGTTCGACGAGGGCTATGGGCTCACGCCCGCGTCACTCGCGCGGCTTCGCGCCTCGGGCGCGGAGCTCGTAGTGACCGTGGACTGTGGGATCTCGGCCGCGGCCGAGGTCAGACAGCTCCGGGAGTGGGGCGTCGACGTCGTCGTGACCGATCACCACGAGCCCGGGGAGGCGGTTCCCGAAGGCGTGCCTGTCGCCAACCCAAAGCTCGACCCCGCGTGCCCGTCGCGCGACCTCGCCGGAGCGGGGGTCGCCCTGAAGCTCGTCCACGCGGTCGCGCGGGAGCTTGGCGAGCCGGACGCGTGGCGCGAGTTCACGGGAATCGCGGCTCTCGGCACCGTGGCGGACGTTGTGCCGCTCGTGGGTGAGAACCGTGCGCTCGTGGCCGACGGGCTCGAGAGGATGCGCCGCTCCCCGGGGGCGGGGGTCGCTTCGCTCGCGGCTGTCTCGTCAGTGAGCCTCTCGACCCTGACCACCGAGACGGTCGCCTACAAGCTCGCTCCGCGTCTGAACGCCGCGGGGCGGATGGCTGACCCGTCGATTGCTCTTGAGCTGCTCACGACCGCCGACCCTGTTCGGGCCGACCTGCTCGCGCGCGAGCTGGACGCGTTGAACCGCGAGCGCCAACGGGTCGAGTGCGACCTCGAGCGCGCGGCGATGGCCCTCGCCGAGCGCGAGTACGCGGCGGGCGACCGGGTGCTCGTCCTGTCCTCCCGGGGCTGGCATGAGGGCGTGAAAGGGATCGTCGCCTCCCGGCTCGCGAGACGCTTCGGAGTGCCGACCTTCCTGTTCTCTGTCGAGGGGGACGAGGCGCGCGGCTCGGGCCGGACGGCGGGTCGCGTCGACCTCTATCGAGCCGTGTCCTCGGCCGGTGAGATGCTGACGCGCTTCGGAGGACACGAAGGGGCCGTCGGACTCACGATCGAGGCGGGTCGCGTCGATGAGTTCCGGCGCAGGATGCTCGGCCATCTTGACCTGCTGCCGGCGGAGGAGTTCGTCACCGCACAGCGCATCGACGCGACGATCGAGTTAGGCCACGTCGGACTCGACCTTGCCGCGGAGCTCGCCACGCTCGAGCCGTTCGGATCGGGGAACCCTCGGCCGCTCTTCTCCACGGAAGGCGTCTTCATGTCGGGCCGGGAGCGAGTCGGAGCGGACTCGAGCCACCTGAGGTTCGACGCGTACAACGGCGCCGACTCGGTCCCGGCGATCGCGTTTCGCTGCCCGGACATACGCGGGCTTGCGCTCTGCGACGCCCCGGTCGACCTGGCGTTCGAGGTCCGCGCGGACGAGTGGCGCGGGCGTGCGCGCGTACAGATGCGGGTGCTCGATATCGCCGTTCGTGAGCCGGATGGCTACTCGCCAGTCGCGGAACTCGTCGACGATCTGTTCGCGCGAGCCGACGAGATCCTCGCCCGCGAGGACTACGGGACCATCGAGGACGCGGAGTCGTTCCACACCAAGCTCGCCGGGGTGACGTTCGAGGGGCGTCAAGAGGTGGTGGCGAGACTCACTTCGGGGACGCCCTTGCGCGTGGTCCGCGAGCCGGAGAACCCTCACGACCCGAGCGCCATCGCGCTTCACGACGCGCACGGCTCGCGGGTCGGCTATTTCAACCGTCGGCTCTCCGGCGTACTGGCGGCCGTACTCGACGCTGGCGTCGAGTACGACGTCGAGGTCTCCGATGTCACCGGCGGGGACGGGGGACGAGCGCTCGGCGTGAACGTCCTTGTCTCCAGGCGTGCGGATGCTGACGGCACCGCCGGGCACGACGGCAAGGCGGCTCGCAGAGAGACGCTCGCATCGCTGGCCCCTGCTGCGCTCGACGAGGCGCTCGTCAGGGCGTTCATCGGCGAGGGGGTACTTCACGAGGCGCAGCGACGCGCGTTGAACGCTCTCGACGAGGGTGGCCGCTGTCTGGTGGTCATGGCGACCGGACGGGGCAAGTCGCTCATCTTCCACGTGCACGCGGCGCGCGTCGCGGTGCGCGACCGGCACGCCTCGGTCTTCGTGTTCCCGCTCAGAGCGCTCGTTGCCGACCAGGCGTTCCATCTGGAAGAGGCGATGACGCGTGCCGGTGTGGCCGTCCGCACGCTCACAGGGGAGTCCTCACCGGGCGCGCGCGACGAGACGTTCTCGGGTCTGCGCGACGGCTCGGTCGATGTCGTGCTGACGACCCCGGAGTTCCTGACGTTTCACGCGGAGCGGTTCGCAGCGACGGGCCGAGTGCGCTTCCTGGTGGTGGACGAAGCCCATCACGTCGGCAGGGCGCGCGCGAGCCACCGGCCGGCGTACCTGCGTCTGGGGGAGGCCGCCGCGGCGCTCGGCGGGCCGGCGGTGCTGGCCGTCACGGCGACTGCCGGTGACGCGACCGCGGAGGCGATCGTCGCGGCCCTCGGCATCACCTCGGTGGTCACGGACCCGACGATCCGGGACAACCTCGTGATCGAGGATCGCCGAGGCATCGCGGACAAGGACACCTACCTCGCGGCGCTCGCGACGCGGGGCGAGAAGATGATCGTGTACGTGAACTCCCGCGACCAGGCGGTGCGCCTCGCGCGCATGCTGCGCAAGAGGGTTCCGGCGGTCGCGACGCGCGTGGCCTTCTACAACGGGGGCCTCAGCCGATCGGTCCGCCACGCGGTCGAGCGAGCGTTTCGGGACGGGGACGTGAGTGTCGTTGTGGCCACCAGCGCGTTCGGGGAGGGCGTCAACATCCCTGACGTGCGTCATGTCGTCCTCTACCACCTGCCCTTCAACGACATCGAGTTCAACCAGATGTGCGGACGGTGTGGCCGGGACGGCGCGCTCGCGCGGGTCCACCTGCTCTTCGGGCGGCGCGACGGACGAGTGAACGAAATGATCCTCGGCAGTGCGGCGCCTTCTCGCGACGACCTCGCGGCGCTCTACCGCGTCCTCAGGGAGCTCGGAGAGGCGGACGCGGGAGGCTTCGAGGCGACGAACGCAGAGATTGCCGAGCGTGTGTGCGCCCTGCGCAAAGGGTCTGGCTTGAACGATCGTGGCGTCTCGTCGGGAATCGGCATCTTCCGCGAGCTCGGACTCGTCGAGGGCGAGGGACATGGCGCGTTCCGGCGACTGTGGGTGACGCCTGCGGCGGACAGAGTGGACCTCGCCTCTTCGGTGCGTTACGCGGAAGGGCTCGAAGAGATCTCGGAGTTCGAGGCGTTTCGCTCCTGGGTGCTCAGTGCGGACGCGGACGAGTTGCTCGCCCGGTTCAACCGGCCTATCCTGCCATCACTGGCGTGAGGCGAGGTGAGCGCGGGTGCCAGCGACGATCGAGCAGATAGAGGCCCAAGTACGGGTCTACAACCCCGATGCCGACCTCACGGGGCTCGATGAGGCGTACCACTTCGCGTACGCGGCCCACGAGGGGCAGTCACGTAAGTCAGGCGAGCCGTTCTTCAAGCACCCGATCGACGTCTGTCTGATCCTTGCCGAGCTCCATCTCGACACCGCGACACTCAAAGCCGCGTTGCTGCACGATGTCGTCGAGGACTCCCCGTACGGGCTCGTGGAGATCCGTGAGCGTTTCGGCGATGAGGTCGCCGGTCTCGTTGACGGGGTCACCAAGCTCGGTCGTATCGAGTTCGAGAGTCTGTCGGAGGCGCAGAGCCAGAACCTGCGCAAGATGCTCATCGCGATGGCGAAGGACATCCGCGTCATCTTGATCAAGCTCGCCGACCGGCTCCACAACATGCGCACCCTCTCGGCGTTGCCGCCCGAGCGCCGCCGGGACAAGGCGATCGAGACGATGGAGATCTACGCTCCGCTTGCGCACCGGCTCGGCATCTCGAGCATGAAGTGGGAGCTCGAAGACCTGTCCTTCTACTACCTGGAGCCGCGCAAGTTCCACCAGGTGCAGAAGATGGTGGCCGAGAGCAGGGCCGCGCGCGAAGCGTACCTGAGCGAGGTGATCGATCAGCTCCAAAGTGAGCTTCGCGCCATCGGGGTCGAGGCGGAGATATCCGGGCGCCCGAAGCACCTCTACAGCATCCACCAGAAGATGTCGCAGAAGGGCAAGGACTTCAACGAGATCTACGACCTCATCGCGCTTCGCATCATCGTGGAGTCGGTGAAAGACGTCTACGGGGCGCTCGGCACGGTGCACAGCATCTGGAAGCCGGTACCCGGGCGCTTCAAGGACTACGTGGCGATGCCCAAGTTCAACATGTACCAGTCGCTGCACACGACCGTCATCGGTCCGGCGGGCCGTCCGCTCGAGATTCAAATCCGGACCGAGGAGATGCACCGCACGGCCGAGTACGGCATCGCCGCGCACTGGCGGTACAAGGAGGGCGGGCGCGGCGACGAGAGCTTCGACGAACGTCTCGCGTGGTTGCGCCAGATGCTCGAGTGGCAGACCGAGCTCAAAGACCCGCGGGAGTTCATGGAGGCGCTCAAGATCGACCTGTTCGAGGACGAGGTCTTCGTGTTCACGCCCAAAGGTGACGTCCGGTCGATGAGACGGGGCTCCACGCCGATCGATTTCGCGTACGCCATCCACACGGAAGTCGGTCACCACTGCGTCGGCGCCAAGGTGAACGGAGCCATCGTCCCCCTCGGCTACGAACTGCAGATGGGGGACCGCGTCGAGATCCTCACGAACAAGAACTCACGGCCGAGCCGGGACTGGCTCAACATCGTCAAGACGTCATCGGCCAGGAGCAAGATCCGCAGCCATTTCAGCAAGGCGAGCCGCGGAGACGATCTGCAGCGGGGCCGGGACGAGTTCGTGAAGGTCATGCGCAAGCACGGTCTCGGAATCAACACGCCCACGGCGACCCGCGCGCTTGAGGCCGTCGCTTCGGACATGAACTTCCACGCCTCCGACGACCTGCTCGCTCACATCGGAGGCGGGAAGGTCTCCGCCAAGCAGATCGCGGGGAAGATACTCAAGCTCATGGCCGCCGAGGAGCAGAAGGCGTCGCCGGAGCCGGCGCGCGAGTCCTCGCTTCCCCTCACGACGCCCATGACGCCGCCGCGCTCAAGCCGCAAGCGTGCTGGCGGCGGCGTGAAGGTGAAAGGCATAGACGACGTCCTCATACGGCTCGCTCGCTGCTGCAACCCGGTGCCCGGGGACGAGATCGTCGGGTTCGTGACGCGGGGCCGGGGAGTGTCGGTCCACCGCCGCGACTGTTCGAACGCCGCCGAGCTCTTGAAGTCGCCCGAGCGCTTCCTCGACGTCGAGTGGGACAAGGCGCAGGAGACGGTCTACCAGGTCGAGATCGTCATCGAGGCGGTCGACCGCATGCGCCTGCTCCAGGAGGTCTCCTCGACGCTGGCCGAAAGCGGCGTGAACGTGCTCTCGGCTCACGTCGCGACCGATCGAGACGGCATCGCGACGATGCGCTTCCTGTTCGAGCTCGGCAACATCGACCAGCTGCAGTCGGTCATGCGCGAGATCACGGCGATAGACGGGGTGTTCGAGGTGGCGCGCGCGCTGCCGGGCGAGGCCGGTCACCGTGCGAAGGGCCGCGCACGGTGAGGATACGGCGCATCTCACTCGGTCCGCTGGAGACCAACTGCTGGATCGTCGATGATGACGCGGGTGGTCCCGCGGTGGTCATCGACCCGGCCGACGAGCCGACGGCCCTTCTCCGCGCGCTGGACGGTACGGTCGTCGCCGCGGTCGTGCTCACGCACGGGCACTTCGATCACCTGGGAGCGGCCGGGGCGCTTGTTGAGACTACCGGGGCGCCGCTTCTCGTGCACGAGCAGGATGCGCCGTTCATCACCTCGCCCTCGGGGACGGGGGGCGCGATGTTCGGGTTCCAGCTGTCGGCCCCTGCCGCCGACCGGACGCTTGCCGACGGTGACACCGTCGAGGCCGGCCGCATCGCGCTCGCCGTGCTGCACACGCCGGGCCACACGCCCGGCTGCATCTGCCTTCATGCGCCCGGCCACCTCTTCAGTGGCGACACCCTGTTCGCCGGAAGCGTAGGGCGCACCGACTTCCCGAGGGGTGACGCGCGGGCGCTCAGCGAGTCGATAGCGACACGCATAGCGGTCCTGCCCGATGCGACCGTCGTGCACCCCGGGCATGGACCCGAGACGACCATCGGCCGCGAGAGGCTCGTGAACCCGTTCTTCCCGAGGGCGTGACCGGTCCGACGTGCCTCGCTTGGCGGCCAGGCACCCCTCCGGCGTGCGGGCGGCGCATGGCTATCGCACGGTGCTTGCTGCATAATCTGAACCCGCACCGCAGCGGATCGAGGAGTTGACACCCGCATCGATGGGACCGCACGCCCCAAAAGGTACGTCAGACATGCTGCCCGCAACCGCCCGCGCCTGGGAGCACCTGACGAGTACCGCGCAGGAGCTGTTCGGGCGCTACGGCTACGAGCCGATCTACACGCCGATCTTCGAGCACACCGAGGTGTTCACGCGCGGAATCGGCGAGGCCACAGACATTGTGAGCAAGGAGATGTATACGTTCGAGGACCGCTCGGGCCGCAGTCTCACACTGCGCCCTGAGGGCACGGCAAGCGTCGTGCGAGCGGCTCTCGAGCACGCGCTCGTGCCGCAGGGCTCGTCGCTGAAGCTCTACTACGCCGGTCCGATGTTTCGCTACGAGCGTCCCCAAAAAGGCCGTGCGCGGCAGTTCTGGCAGGTCGGCGCCGAGATCCTCGGTGCCGGGGGACCCGGCGCGGACGCCGAGGTCATCGTGTTGCTGTGGCGGCTCTATCAGGCGCTCGGGATCCCGGCCGCGAATTTGAGCCTCCTGCTGAACTCGATGGGTGACGGCGCGTGCCGTCCCGCGTACCGGGAGAAGGTCGCCGCGTTCATCCGGTCGCACGCGGCCGATGTGTGCGACGAGTGCGCGCGTCGCCTCGACACGAACCCCTTGCGTGCGTTCGACTGCAAGAACGCCGCGTGCGCGCAGGTCATGGCCCAGGCCCCGCTGCTCGGTGACGAACTCTGTCAGCCGTGCGCGGAGCACTACGCGGGGGTCAAGGCGCGACTCGACGCGGCCGGGATCGAGTACGCCGAGGCGCCCCGGCTCGTCCGGGGCCT
>DASSAH010000109.1:0-2249 GCA_035685585.1 Coriobacteriia bacterium | reverse complement strand
GTTCGATGGTGTCCCTCTGACGCGCAAGTTCCGCATCGAGAGCCGCCGCGACCTCGGGGTCGACCTGCGGGATGTGTCTCAGAGCCATGCGTGAACGCTCCCCTTCCCTTTCCGTGGCACCGTACGTCGCAGCGGGCGCGCAGTCACGTGCGCCCGTGCTCAAGCGCCGTGATCTTGTCGACCCGCCGCTGGTGACGTCCGCCCTCGAACGGAGTCCGCAAGAACATGTCCACGATCTCACGGGCGGAGTCCTCGGAGAGGTAACGGCCCCCCATCGTCACCACGTTCGCGTCGTTGTGGAGCCGCGACATCTTCGCCATCTCGGGATCGGAGACGTTCGCTGCACGGATTCCCGGGATCTTGTTCGCCGCGATGGCCACGCCGATGCCCGAACCGCACACGAGCACGCCCCGGTCGGCTTCGCCCGCTGACACCGCAGCCCCGACCGCCGCCGCCAGGTCAGGATAGTCCACCGGTGTGCTGTCGTGCGTACCGACGTCGCTGACGTCGTGCCCGGCCGCGGTCAGATGCTCCTCGAGCGCCCTCTTCAGCCCGAGCCCCGCATGGTCGCTCCCGATGGATACGCGCATAGGCCCGAGGTCCCCTCCGCGTGGACGTGGCTCCGCGCGACGCCGGAGCGGCGCCGCCGCCCGATTGTATACCACTCACCGGGCCCGCGCGGGTCAGCGCGCCGGGCGCCGGGCCCGCTCACGCCTCCTTGAGTGCGGCCGCCATGATCCTGTCCGCCGGGATGGCTCCTTCTCGTATGATCCTCGGCTCCACGCCGGTGCAGTCGACGACCGTCGACGGGGTGCGCAGCTCGGTCTTGCCGCCGTCGAGCGCCACGTCGGCGGCGGCGACGATGCGTTCCTCGACCTCGGCGAAGTCACCGGGCGCGGGGTGTCCGGTGGTGTTCGCGGAGGTCGTGATGATCGGACCGCCCGAAGCTTGGATGAGATCCATGACCACCCGGTGGTCCGGGCTGCGAAGGCCGACGGTCCCGTCGTCGGCACGGAAGTCCTTGCCCACCACGTCCGACGCCCTCACCACGAGCGTCAACGCCCCGGGCCAGAACGCCTCCGCGAGCCGGTGCGCGTAAGCAGGCACGTCGACCCCGTATGTCCCGAGGGCGTCCTCGTCCTCGACGAGCCAGGGCAGGGGCTTCTCGGGAGGGTACACCTTGATGTCCGCGATCTCGTGGGGACCGAAACTAGAGTGCGCAGCCGCTCCGATGCCGTAGACCGTCTCCGTGGGGAACACGACGATCCCCCCGTCGCGCAGCACCGTAGCGGCAAGGTTTATCACCTCGGCTGACGGCTTCTCCGGGTCGACGCGGAACACCTTGTTCATCTGCGATCGCCTCCGCTCATGCTGGACTGCCCTGGCCTGACGGACCTACAGTCTCCGGCCGATGACGACTCTGGCGCGACCGGCAAGGTCCCGAACAAGTGTTACTTCTTGATACCACTCGCGCACCGCGTCGGGTCCTGTTATCTCACATGTCTCGTCAATCTCCACCGCAAGCACACCTCCGGACGCGAGCCACGTGGCGGCCTCGGCCGCGATCCGGCGCACGACGTCCAGTCCGTCGGCTCCCCCGTCGAGAGCACGACGGGGCTCGAAGCCGAGCACCTCCGCGGGCAGCTCTTCGAGCATGGCGCTCGGTATGTACGGAGGGTTCGAGACGACGAGGTCCACCGTGCCCCGAAGCTCACCGGGCACCGCGTCGAAGAGGTCCCCCTCGACCACCGAGACGCGCTCGGTGATCCCGAGGCGAGCCACGTTCTCACGCGCGACCCCGGCGGCGAGCGGCGAGATCTCCGTCGCGAACACGCGGGCAGCCGGTCGCTCGGTCGCAATCGCGCACGCGAGGCAGCCCGAGCCCGTGCACGCGTCGATGACGAGCGGCGACTCGACCTCGGCGATGCTCGCCAAGGCGGCGTCGACCAGCACTTCGGACTCAGGCCGAGGGATGAACACGCCCGGGCGGACGTGGACGACCAGATGGCGGAATGGCATCTCGCCCGTGACGTACTGCAGCGGTTCACCGGCGAGACGCCGCCGCACCCCCTCGCGCAGCGCGGCCCGCTCGGTCTCGCTGAGCGGCCGGTCCCAGTACGCGTAGACCTCGACGCGCGAAAGTCCGGTGGCCGCGGAGAGGAGCCACTCGGCGGACCGGCGGGGCGCATCGACCCCCTCGCGCTCGAAACGCTCCACCATCCAGGCGAGCGCGTCCTTGAGCGTCCAGG
>DASSAH010000108.1:0-4100 GCA_035685585.1 Coriobacteriia bacterium | reverse complement strand
GACCGCGTCGGCCTGCTGAACGAGGGACGGCTCGACCAGGTGGGGTCTGCGTACGACGTCTACCATCATCCCGCGAATCGGTTCGTCGCCGAGTTCACCGGAAAGGCGGACTTCCTCCCGGCAACGGTCTGCGACGGTCGCCTGATCACAAGCATCGGCGTGTTCCCGGCAACGTCGCCGATGCCGCCCGGATGCGAGCGCGGCGAACTCATGGTCCGCCCCGACGACGTCGTCATCGTCGAAGACCCGCACGGACCGGCTCGTATCACCGACGTCGAATTCCTCGGCGGCAACGCGCTGTACGCCCTTGTCCTCGAAGACGGTACGCGCATCCACTGCCTCATGTCATCGACGCGGCTCATGCGTGAGGGGAGCCGGGTGAGGGTCGAAGCTGATCCGGCGCACCTCGTGTTCATGCCCGCGAACGCCGAGGACTCGACCCCACACGGCTGACGGGGCTTTGGCGACGGTCCGCTCGTGGCGTGAGGGACGGCCGCGTTCCGGTCCGGGAGACGACCCGCTATCATGCGGAGAGCACCGTAGGCCATCGTGGGAGGCTTTGTGACCAGACGCTACGACCCGTGCGCCATCGAGGAGAAGTGGCAGAAGACATGGGAGTCCGAGCGGCTGTACTCGGTCCGCGAAGACCCGGAGAGGCCGAAGTACTACGTGCTTGAGATGTTCCCGTATCCGAGCGGGGACATCCACATGGGTCACGTGCGCAACTACACGATCGGGGACGTCATCGCCAGGTACAAGACGATGGCTGGATACGAGGTGTTGCACCCGATCGGCTGGGACGCGTTCGGGCTTCCCGCGGAGAACGCCGCCATCAAGAGCGGGACCCATCCCGCCGAGTGGACGTACGCGAACATCGAGAAGCAACGGGCATCGCTCAAGCGGATGGGCTTCAGTTACGACTGGGACCGGACGGTCGTCACCTGCGATGAGGAGTACTACCGGTGGGGCCAGTGGATATTCCTGAAGTTCTGGGAGCGCGGCCTGGTCGAGCGCAAGAGCAGCGCGGTCAACTGGTGTCCGAGCTGCAGGACGGTGCTGGCAAACGAACAGGTGCTCGCGCAGGGCGAGTGCTGGAGGTGCAAGAGCACCGTCGAGAAGCGCGAACTGGAGCAGTGGTACTTCAAGATCACGAACTACGCCGACGAGCTCCTAGACGGGCTGGAAGCGCTTCCGGGCTGGCCTGAGCGCGTGAAGGCTATGCAGGCCAACTGGATCGGCCGTTCCGAGGGGGCGGACGTCGACTTCGTGCTCTGTGATGCCGAGGGCAGGCCGAGTGAGACGATCATCACGGTCTTCACGACCCGGCCGGACACGCTCTACGGCTGCTCGTTCTTCTTGCTGGCGCCGGAACATCCGCTCGTCCACGAGCTTGTCCACGGTACCTCGTACGCTGGCCCGGTCGCCGAGGTCGTGGAAGCCGCCGCAAAGGAGACGGCGGTCGAGCGGATGGCGGGGGAGCGCGAAACGCGGGGCGCGTTCACGGGACGTCACGTCGTCAACCCGGTCAACGGCGAGAAGGTCCCGGTATGGGTCGCCGATTACGTGCTCATGGAGTACGGCACGGGCGCGGTGATGGCGGTCCCCTGCGGAGACCAGCGTGACTTCGAGTTCGCGCGCGCGTACGGACTTCCGATTCCGCCCGTCGTCATAGCCGAGGACGACCCGGCGCTCGAGACCCTGCGCGAGGTCACCGGACGTGTGGTCGAAGACGTGGCCTGGGACCATGCGTACGACGGGCCGGGCATCATGGTGCAGTCCGGACCGTTCACGGGCATGCGCACCGGCAAGGGCGGGCCGGGTGTTGATGCGGTGATCGAGTGGCTTGAGGCCCGCGGGAGTGGCCGGTCCGCGATCAACTACCGTCTGAGGGACTGGCTGATCAGCCGGCAGCGGTACTGGGGAAACCCTATTCCGGTCGTCCACTGTCGCCTGTGTGGTCTGGTCCCGGTGGCCGAGGCTGACCTGCCCGTGCGGCTGCCTCGCGCCGTCGACATCACCGCAGGCGAGACGCTCGCCGACCACCCGGAGTTCTACGAGGTCCCGTGTCCGTCGTGTGGGGGGAGTGCGCGTCGAGAGACGGACACCATGGACACGTTCACCTGCTCGTCCTGGTACTACCTGCGATACTGCGACGCGCGAAACGACAGCGCCATCTGGGACGCGGAGAAGACCCGCTACTGGATGCCGGTCGACCAGTACATCGGCGGCATCGAGCACGCCATTCTGCACCTGTTGTACTCGCGTTTCTTCACGAGGGTCTTCCGGGACATGGGCCTGGTCGAATCGGCCGAGCCGTTCACCGACCTTCTCACGCAGGGGATGGTCCGCAAGGACGGCGACGTGATGAGCAAGTCGAAGGGCAACGTCGTCGCGCCCGAAGAGATGATCGCGCGGTTCGGAGCCGACACGCTGCGCGCGTACATCCTCTTCATGGCCCCCCCGGACAAGGACCTGGAGTGGTCGTTCGAGGGACTGGAAGGCATGTACCGGTGGCTCGGCCGCGTCTGGCGGCTGGCAGTCGACATCGCCGAGGAGAACGGGTGCGCCAGCTCGTCCCCGAGCGCCGGCGACGCGGCGTCGCGCGTCCTGTACCGGGAAACGCACCGCGTCATCGGGAAGGTGACCGCCGACATCGAGCGCTTCGGCCTGAACACATCTCTTGCGGCGATGATGGAACTGACGAACGCCGCGTACGACTACCGCGCCGGCACGCCCGCTGCCGAGCGGGACCACGCGCTCATGCGAGAGGTCGCTCGCACGCTGACGCTCCTGCTGGCCCCCTATGCGCCACATATGACCGAGGAGTTGTGGTCTGGGGTCCTCGGCCAGGAAGGCTCGGTACATCGGCAGTCATGGCCGACGTTTGACGAGGACGCGGCACGGGCCGAGCAGGTCGAGATCGCGGTCCAGGTCAACGGCAAGGTGCGCGGCCGTATCACGGTGCCGGCGGGCCTCGACGAGAACGCGGTCATCGACGCCGCCCTTGAAGCGGTCGCCTCGCACCTGGAGGGGCGCGAGGTGGTCAGGACCGTCGTCGTCGCAGGCAAGCTCGTGAGTGTGGTCGCGCGGTAAGGACCCGGACAGACCTCGGTGCGTCACGCGTGGTGTGATGGCGCCACGCAGTTGACGTGACGGGCACCCCTCGCCCGGTGACTCCGGGGGGTGCCCGTGTTCGAGGAGCCGGACTCGACCAGGCCACGCCGTTCGCTTGCTGAGCTGGCGTCCCTTGCCGGGCTTGCGGGTGTTCCGCGGGCCGCGCTCGCCGGTCTCCTCGTGCTGACCGTGGCGGCTGTCGCCCTCACGGCATGGAAGCTCGCCAGCCAGGAGACGGGTGGCGAGTTCGCGTTCAGCGCGGGGGCCGCCTCGTCTCGCGCGCCCGGTGCGCAGGCCGACGGGATGCGTGAGGGAGGCTCGCACGCCGCCACCCTCTGGGTCCACGTGGCCGGAGCTGTGAGCAAGCCGGGGCTCTTCGAGCTGCCCGCCGGGGCCCGCGTGGGAGACGCGCTCACAGCGGCAGGAGGGCTGCGTCCTGACGCGATCGCGGACTCGGTGAACCTTGCGCGGCCACTGAGGGATGGGGAGCAGGTCTACGTCCCGAGTGAGAGCGAGGCAGGGGCGGAGGGGGGTGCGGCGAGCACTCCCGGAGGGAGCGCGGTTCAGCAGGGCGCCGGCGCTTCACCCGGCCAGGGGATCGACATCAACCGGGCGAGCGTCGCGGAGCTCGAAGCGCTCCCGGGAGTCGGGCCGGCGACCGCCGAGCGGATCGTGGCCGACCGAGAGGCGAACGGACCGTTCATCTCGCCGGAAGACCTGATGCGCGTGCCCGGCATCGGCGAGAAGAAGTTCGAGGCGATGGCGGAGATGGTGGTCGTCCGGTGATCGCCGTCCCACGCCCGGCCATCCCCCCGCTCTTCTGGGCGGCGTGGGGCGTCTTCGGAGGCGTTCTTCTCGCGGAGGAGGCCTCATGGCGGCGGATGGAGGGTTGGGGCGTCCAGCTGGCGGCGGTTGGCGCGGTCGCGTGCGTGCTGGCGGCATCCGCGGCCGGTTTGATGGTGTGGCGGTCGTCGCGGTCGCGTACG
>DASSAH010000107.1:0-3910 GCA_035685585.1 Coriobacteriia bacterium | reverse complement strand
CGCAACCTGATCCACGCCTACGTCGATCGCATCGAGATCGACCCCGACGCCCGTCGCGGCGTCCTGTACCTGCCCGCCGACGCCTTCGCCTGCCTCCAACGCGACTTCTCCACACGCCTGACGCTCGGGGAACCCCGCGGCGGGATCAAGAGCAAGGGCGAGGCGTAACAACCAGGCGCTGTCGGCCGGATCAACGCGTGCGTCGTTCCGGCCCCACCCACGAAGGAGTGACACAGGATGCCACAGGCAACATTCGTGCAGGACGGCCGTTCGATCGACTACACGCCCGGCGCGGCGGTGGCCGCGGGCGACGTCATCGTGCAGGGCGAACTCGTCGGAGTGGCGCGCACGCCGATCGCGGCGAACGCGCTGGGGTCGCTGGCGGTGGACGGCGTGTTCGACTTCGCCAAGGCGACCGGCGGCGGCACCGCGATCACCGCAGGCGCCAACGTCTACTGGGACGACGCGAACAACATCGCCACAACCACCGCAACCGGCAACAAGCTGCTCGGCAAGTGCGTCAAGGCGGCGGCGGACGGTGATGCGACGGTGCGCGTCCGGATGAGTCAGTAGGAGCCTCGCCGTGGCGGACCTGCTCGAACAAGGTGCGGCGTGGCTGGAGGACCAGCGCACGCGTCACCTGTCGCGGATGGTCACGTACCTCCGTGCCGGCGATAGCGTGGATCTGGCCGCCACGATCGGGAGCACCACGTTCGAGCAGGCCGACGAGTACGGCGTCATCCACCGGACGGAGTCGCGGGACCACCTGATTACGGCGGCGAACCTCGTCCTAGCGGGCAAGCAGGAGTTACCCAAGCCCGGCGACCGGATTCGCGAGACGGACGGCGCCCAGATCTTCCTCTACGAGGTGATGGCGCCAGGCGGCGAGCCGGCCTGGCGCTACAGCGACGCGTACCGCCGGACGCTGCGCATCCACACGAAACACGTAGGTATGGAGCGCTAGACCCATGAGTGACGGTCAGCCCGAAAAGTGCCAGTTCCAGCCCACGTGCCTGAAGGACCTGGGCGAAATCCGCTCAGTCGTCTTCGGCAACGGGCATCCCGAGAAGTCGCTGCTCGTACGGATGGAGCGGGTCGAGTCTCGACTGGCGGTGATCCAGAAGCTGTCCTTCGCCACGCTCTGCGGCGTCGGCACGTTGCTGCTGAAGTTCGTCGGGGCCTGGATCGAAGGCCTGATGCGAGGTTCGTGATGGCGGACAGCACACTCATTGTCCTGGCCGATGCGATCGTCGTCAGCCTAAATGGCGCGACGTTCAGCATGACGTTCCAGGCGGAACGCGGCTACCGCCCCGTGGTGGAGCTGCCCGCGCTGCAGGCGGTGAAGGTCACCGTCATCCCGAAGAGCCTCGCGATCAGCGCGGCGACGCGCGCCGACGGTTTCTACGACTGCGCCATCGACATCGGCGTGCAGCGCAAGGTCGACGTCGACGATCCGGCGGCACTCGACGAGCTCATGAGGCTGGTCGAGGAGATCGGCGATCACCTGCGCTACCACAAACTCGACGGATTCGCGTTGGCGGCCTGGCTGGCGCTCGAGAACGAGCCGGTCTTCGCGCCAGAGCACCTCGAGCAGCACCGGCAGTTCACGAGCGTGTTGACCGTCACGTATCGGGTGCGGAGGTGAACGCTCATGCCGCTGCAGTGGTTTGCGGGTTTCGAGGCGTTCGACCTCGCGGAAGTGGTCACCTTCAGCGGGGCCACGGTCGGCGCGGCGTACAAGCGCAGCGGGTCGTATGGCTGCCGGCTCACGGTGCCGACCGGCACGACGCTGGTGAACATCGCCGCGGCCAATGGCTACGACGCGAACGGGAACCCGACCACGGTCAGCCGGACGGCGTACACGCTGGGCTTCGGGATGCGGCTAATGGCGCTGCCGCAGTCGCCGGGCACGTGGGAGTACCTGCTCTACATCGCGTCGGCCAGCACACACCGGGCTTCGCTGCGTCTGGGACAGGACGGCACGCTCCGGCTGCACGTCGGCGCGTCGGGCGCTCCGTACATCGCCAGCTTCGGGCGGGTCGAACTCGGTCGTTGGTATTTCTGCGAGCTCGCGGTGCTGTTCGAGCGCTACGTCTGGCGGATGGACGGTCGCGTGGTGGCGCAAGGGCTCGCGTCGCCGGGCGGGTCGATGAACAGCGCCGCACTCGGCAAGCGGTTCAACCTCGCCTCGCAGGGCTACACGCTCGACGTGGATGACATCTACACGTGCGACGACGGCCAGTTCTACGGGCCGACAACGCGCGTCGCCCGGCTGAACGTCAACGCCAACGGGACGCAGTACGGCTGGTACCCGTACCCGCCGGACGAGCCGCCCCCGGAAGTCGTGCCCTGAGGTGAGCCGTGGACTACTGGGAATACGTGGCACAGGTACCACAGGATGGCGACAGCACGTACCTCGACGGCAGCTACCCCGGTGCGGCGTTCAATGTCGGCGCCGCCGACGTGGCGCTCGCGCCCGGCGAGAAGGTCGTCGCGGTGGCCGCGGCGGTGTGCTGGCGCAGTGCCAGCGCCGGTATCGGGCGCGTCACGCTGCGCGTCGGCGCCGTGGAACAGGCCACGGCCAACGTCTCTCCCAGCGGCGCATACGACACGGTGTTCGTGTTCACGCGCACGTCGCCGGCGACCAGCAAGTCCTGGACCAAGGCGGAAGTCAACGCCGCGCTGGTCGGGGCGGTCGTCAACACGGGCTATGGCCTGCGCGCCACGCAGGCCGGGCTGCACGTGCTGCTGTACACGCCGCCGGTCGTGCCCCTCAAACCGAAGGAGTGGCCCATGAACTTCAAGGCGCTCGAGTCGTTGACGGCGACAGGATCGGACCAGGCCGTCGAGGTGCCACGCGGCGCCACGCTGATCGTGCGTCCGCTGGCCGCGAACGTGGAGGTCCGCGACGTGTCCGGCGCGACCGCGAAACTGACGATCCCGGCCGACTCGATGGTGATGCTCGGACCGTCGTACGGGCAGACGGTCTACCTGCGGGCCACGGCCGGCACGGTGATCGAACTCGGACTGACGTAGCGCCCTGAGGCAGTCAAGGAGGACTGGATCATGCCCACCTTCATCTATGGCAAGGACGCGAAGCTGTACCGCGGACCCGCTGGTTCCCTGGCGAACATCGAGGTTCCCAACGTTCGCAACTTGACCCTCACGCTCGAGGCCGGCGAGGCCGACGTCACCACCCGCGCGAACAGCGGTTGGCGGGCGACGGCGCCCACGCTGCGCGAGTGCACCGTCGAGTTCGAGATGCTGGACGACCCGACGGATGCGGGCTTCGCGGCCATGCGAGCCGCGTTCCTTACCGGGGCGCTCATCGCGCTGCTGCCGCTCAACAAGGTCGATGGCGAGGGTCCGGACGCGGATTTCGCCATCACCAGCTTCAGCCGCGGAGAGGAACTGGAGGAGGCGGTCACCGTCAACGTGACAGCCAAGCTCGCCGTCTTCCGCCAGTGGAAGGAGGCGACACCGTGAGGACTTTTGCCGACAACGCCGGCCGGACGTGGGCGGTCGCGATCAACGTGGACGCGATCAAGCGCGTCCGCGACCTGCTCAGCATGGACCTGCTGGAAATTCTCGACGGCAAGCTGATCGAGAAGCTCTACCGCGACCCCGTGCTGCTGTGCGACGTGGTCTACGCCGTGTGCAAGCCCGAAGCGGACGCGCGGAACGTGACTGACGAGGACTTCGGCCGGGCGATGGCGGGAGACGCAATCGAGCACGCGACCAAGGCCCTGTTGGAGGACCTCGTGGGTTTTTCCCCGAGCCCGAGGGATCGGGCGAACCTCCGACGCATTCTCGAAACGACCTGGAACGTGATGGACAAAGCGCGGGACGTGGTGAAGGCCCGGCTGGCGACGCTCGACGCCGACCAGATCGTCGCCCAAGCGCTCGCGAC
>DASSAH010000106.1:0-5552 GCA_035685585.1 Coriobacteriia bacterium | reverse complement strand
GACGTCTTCGCGTAGGAGCGCGGCCGCTCGACCCACTCGCGCGCGCCGCCGATGACCCGCACGGCCCCGGCGACGATGGCCGGCTCACCTCCCGCGCGTACCGCGCGCTCCACGGCTGCGAGCGCTCCGGGCACGAGGCGGTCATCGGCTCCGAGGTAGGCGACATACCTTCCCTCGGCCGCGGCGAGCCCCTTGTTCATCGCGTCGTACAGCCCGCCGTCCGGCTCCGAGATCCAGCGCATCCTGCCTTCGAGCCTCGCCTCGTACGCGCGCACGTCGTCGATCGTGCCATCGGTGGAGCCGCCATCGACCACGAACAGCTCGAAGGAGCGGGCCGTCTGCCGCGCCAGCGACTCGAGCGCCTCGGCCACGAACGGCCGGGCGTTCAGCGTGACCATCACGACCGAGACGAGGGGCCCCGGATCCTCCCGCGTCTCTCCTGCTCGGACCATCTGACTTCGTGGACCTCTTCGTCGGGAACGGCTGGTACGCTGCGCGGACGCGAGTGCCCAGAGTATGGCATACGTCCGGCTCTGATGTACCATGAACGGGCCGCACGAGCACGTCGCAGCCGACTCTTGGGAATCCATGAGCCCCTCAGCGCTCTTCGTCACGACAGTGCCCATCACCCTCGAAGCGTTCCTCATCCCCTTTGCCGAGCACTTCAGGGCGAACGGGTGGCGCGTCGACGCGCTTGCGAACGAGGCCACGCAGCACGAAGCGATCTACGCCGCGTTCGACAACCGCTACGACATCACCTGGAACCGGAATCCCCTGAGCCCGAGCGCGCTCTTCGACACCTGGGCGCGCGTACGGCGGATCGTCATCGAGGGCGGCTACGACATCGTGCACACGCACACCCCCATCGCCTCGTTCATGACACGCTTCGCGCTCCGCTCGCTGCCGTCCGGCACCCGGCCGGTGATCATCTACACGGCACATGGATTCCATTTCTACGAGGGCCAGGGGTTTGCCGGACATGCCGTGTTCCGCACCCTCGAGCGCGTCGCCGCGCGGTGGACCGACTACCTCGTCACCATCAACGAGGAGGACTTCCGGGCCGCCCGCGCGCTTCACTCCATCCCGTCGGACCGGGTCCGCTACATCCCCGGCATCGGCGTGGACGCCCGGCGGTTCGCTGAGGGGACCGTGAGCGCCGATGTTGCGGCAGCCGTCCGCGATGAACTCGACGTCCCGCGCGACGCCTTCATGGTGACCATGGTCGCCGAGTTCGCGCCCGTGAAGCGCCACGGACACCTGTTGGACGCGCTCGCCCTCGTCGGCGACGAGAGCGTCGTGCTCGTCCTCGTTGGCCGCGGCGAGCTTGAGCCGGACGTGCGCGCGCTCGTCGAGCGCTCCGGCTGTGTGAGCCGCGTGCGATTCGCCGGCTACCGGCGCGACATGCCCGCCGTGCTCGCCGCAAGCGATGCGCTCGTCCTCGTCTCCGATCGCGAAGGACTCGCACGGTCGGTGCTCGAGGCGATGGCGGCCGGAAAGCCGGTTGTCGGGACCGCCACCCGCGGAATCGCCGACGCGGTCGGCTCGGAGGCCGGCTGGATCGTCGACAAGGACGACCCGTCCGCGCTCGCCGCCGCCATCGACGCGGCGGCCGCGAACCCCGATGAGGTCCGTCGCCGCGGAAAGGCCGCGCGGGAGCGAGCCGTACGCGAGTTCTCGCTCGACCGCATCGTGAACGCGTATGACGCGCTCTACCGCGAGGCGCTGTACTCGCGACCTGGCACGTCGTAGGCGGCACGCCGCGCTACAATGGTGTGGACGCGCCGCGCGGACGCTGCGCGGCGCTCGAGAGGAGAGTCCGCCCGATGCCGCTGGACACCGTGCGCCGCCGCCTGCGAGAGATAAGCCGGACCTCCAACACGGCGCTCGTCCCCATCGACGCGGCCATAGTCGTCATCGCGACTGTGAGCGCGTACTGGGCCCGGTTCGAGGGCATCGTCACGGAGCCGTTCCTCAAGTGGATGACACCGCTGACGGTACTCTCGATCCTCTTGTACGTGTCGCTCTTCGCGTTGTTCGGGCTCTACCGGCTCGTGCTGCGGTACGTCGGCGTCGACACCCTGCTTAAGCTCGGCGGGGCGGCGATCGTGGTCTTCGGCGTGCTGCTTACGATCAACCTCTTCATGCCGGTCGAGGACGCGATGCGCCCGGTACCCTTGAGCGTCCTGTTCTACCAGGCCCTGCTCGTCTTCCTCGGTTGCTCGGCCGCGCGCCTCGTCGCGCGCGTCTTCATCCACGTGCACGCGTCGCTTCCCGGCCGCGGCAGACGCGTGCTGATCGTCGGGGCCGGCAATGCGGGACCGCTGCTGCTCCGCGAGATCCAGGGCCAGCCCGACCTCGGCCTTGCGGTCGTCGCGTTCCTCGACGACGACCCGGCGACGCAGGGCCGCACCATCATGGGCGTACCGGTCGCAGGGACGACCGCGGACCTGCCCGGCGTGGTCCGGCGCATGAACGTTGAGGAAGTCATCGTGGCGATGCCGCAGGCCCCGCATGAGACCGTACGCCGCATCCTCAACGCCGCGGCGGCAGCGGGCGTCCAGACGCGTGTGACGCCTCAGCTCGTGACCGCGCGCGGCTCGGTCAGTCTGAGCGACGTGCGTCGCATCGACGTCGAGGACCTGCTCGGTCGCGAGCCGAGCCGCATCGACGTCGAACAGGTGCGCGAGAGCGTGACCGGCTCGGTCGTGGCGGTCACCGGCGCGGCAGGGTCGGTCGGCTCCGAACTCTGCCTCCAGATCGCGGAGCTCGACCCCGCTCGTCTCGTCCTCATCGACGTGGACGAGACGGGCCTGCACGGACTCTGGGTCCGGTTGCGCTCGGCAGGCGTCGAAGCTCCCGTGACCGCTGTCTGCGACGTCCGCGATGCCGCCCGCCTCGACGCGGTCTTCCGCGAGCAGCGTCCCGATGTGGTCATCCACTGCGCCGCCTACAAGCACGTCCCTCTGATGGAAGGAGCGCCCGGCGAGGCCGTCAAGACCAACGTGCTCGGAACCAAGCGCGTGATCGAGGCGTGCGAGCGCCACCAGGTGCGCCGATTCGTCCTCGCGTCCACCGACAAGGCCGTCGCGCCTACCAACGTCGTCGGCCTCACCGAGGCGCTCGCCGAGGTCCTCGCCCGCGAGGCGGCGACAAGGGGCCGGCTTGACGTGTGCGTCGTGCGCTTTGGCAACGTGCTGGGAAGCCGCGGCTCGGTCGTCACGGTCTTCGAGGAGCAGTTGCGGCGCGGAGGCCCGCTCACCGTCACCGACCCGCGGGTCAGCCGTCACTTCATGACAGTGTCCGAGGCGGCCCGGCTCCTCCTCCAAGCGCAGGCCATCGCCGAGCCTGGTGAGACCTTCGTGCTGCGGGCGGGCGAACCCGTGCGCATCGAGGAACTAGCCCGCAAGATGATCGCGCTGTCAGGCGTGCCCGCCACGGTCAAGTTCGTCGGCCTGCGGCCAGGCGAGAAGCTGAGCGAGTCACTTGCCGACGTGAGCGAGGGCCTCGTCTCGACCGGCCACGAGAACATCCTCCGCGTGACGCGAGACGCTACCTCCGCCGCGTGGACGAGCGAAGACGTCGACCGCCTGATCGCGACCTCGCTCACAGGGAGCGGCGCTGACGTCCGCGCCGTCATCGACGAGATGTGTCCCGGGTTTGGGGAACGGGCCTGCGCGATGTGGTAGCGGCCGCCGCCAGCCGCCTCACTTCGTCTTGAGCTTCTCCCGGACCGCCTCGATGAGCCCGCCCTTCTCGATGATGTCCTTGATGAACGGCGGGAACGGCTGGGCCTGGTAGGTCTCGCCGCGCGTGACGTTGACGATCACTCCCGTGTCGCCGTCGACCTCGACCTCGTCGCCGGCTGAGATGCCGTCGACCGCTTCCGGCGACTCCATGATCGGCAGACCGGTGTTGATGGCGTTGCGGTAGAAGATGCGCGCGAACGACTTGGCGATGACCACACTCACACCCGCAGCCTTGATGGAGATGGGCGCATGCTCCCGGCTCGAGCCGCAGCCGAAGTTCTCCTCGGCGACGAGGATGTCACCAGGTCGGACCTTGGACACGAACGCGGGGTCGAGGTCTTCCATGCAGTGCGCGGCCAGCTCCTCAGGCACGCTCGTGGTGAGGTAGCGCGCGGGGATGATCACGTCGGTGTCGATGTCTCGCCCGTACTTGTGGGCGGTGCCGTGGAACTTCACGGATGCCTGCCTTCCTCCGAGCTGCTGTGCGATGGATTCTAGCATCCATATCCGCCTGTCGGCAGCGGCGCGGTGTCGTATGCGAAACGGCCCGGAGCCCCACCGGACGCCCTGCGGCGTGGCGCGGTATACTGCCCCAGGTTGGAACCGCCATGCTCTTCGCGAACGGAGTACCTGTGCGCCTCTCGTCGTCGTTGACCTCGAAGCTCGTCCCGGCCGTCGTGCTGGCCGTCATCGTGCTCTTCGGCCTCGCCGTGTACGCGGACGCCCCCGCGCTGCTCGCCGCGCTCATGGGCTTCGACGTGCGCGTGCTGCCCCTGGCGATCGGCTTCGCAAGTCTGAACTTCGCCGTCAGGTTCGTGCGCTGGCACTACTACCTCCGGCATCTCGACATCGATGTGGCGCCTCGCCTGAGCGCGGGCGTCTTCTTGACCGGCCTTTCGATGTCGATCACGCCCGGCAAGATCGGCGAGCTCGTGAAGTGCTTCATGCTGCGCGACCGCCTCGGTGTGAGAATCGCGTCGAGCGCGCCCATCGTGGTCGCCGAGCGCTACACCGACATCGTGGGCATCCTCGTGCTCGTCGCGTTCGGCGCGACCCGCTTCGAGGGCGCCGGGCTCATCATCCTGGCCGGCGGCGCCGTCGTCGTCTTCGGGCTCATCCTCGCGACCTTCTCGGAGGCGCTCGTGGACCGGGGGGGCGCGCTGTTGTCGCGCACGCTCTTCAGCGGGAAGGCAGTGGAGGCCGACTGGGCGAGAGAGTCGGCGTCCGGTTTCCGTCGCCTGCTGAAGGGCCGGCCGCTCGTGGTGGGCACGACGCTCGGCGCGCTCGCCTGGTTCGCCGAATGCGTGGCGTTCCTGCTCGTGCTGCGCGGCTTCGGGGAGGACGCCATCGGTCTTGTCGGCGCGACGTTCGTCTACGCGGCGTCCACGCTCGCCGGCGCGCTCTCGATGCTTCCGGGCGGACTCGGCGCGACCGAAGGCACCATGACCGCGTTCCTTGTCGGCCTCGGGTCGTCCCCGGGCCTCGCGGCCGGCGCGACACTCGTGGCCAGGGCGTGCACGCTCTGGTGGGGCGTCATGGTGGGCATCGTGATGTATCTGGCGCTCTCGACGTGGGCGCGGACCGCGCTTCGGGAAGCCGAGGGGGAAGACGCGTAGGAGGCCGTCTGCCCGCGCGCCCACCGGCACGGCAGTTTCCGGTACGATGTCTGGGTGTTGGCGGGAGAACCGGCGCCCCGTCTGACGGCATGGTTTGCGGTCGCGCCTCTCCGAGGGAGCCCAGATGATCTTCTGCCGAACGTGCAAGAGCGACGACCTCAGCCAATTCCTCGACCTCGGCTTCACCCCC
>DASSAH010000105.1:0-2598 GCA_035685585.1 Coriobacteriia bacterium | reverse complement strand
CCCGGCACGCTCTGCTACGAGGGCATGATCGTCGGCGAGCACTCCAAGGACACCGACCTCGTGGTCAACGTCGCGAAGGCCAAGCAGCTCACGAACATCCGCTCATCCACGAAGGACGTGGGCGTCCAGATCGCACCCCCCGTCACGTTCACACTGGAAGAGGCGCTCGAGTACATCGAGGACGACGAACTCGTCGAGGTGACCCCGGAGCACGTGCGGTTGCGCAAGCGGCACCTGAACGAGAGCGAGCGCAAGAAGGCGTCCCGTCGCGACCAGAAGTGAGCTGCGCGGCCTGGCACGCCATGACCGCTCGCGTCATGAGGTTGTACGACAGGCTCCGCTTCTTGATCTGGTTCACGGTGCGAGAGCGTGGACTCCGGTACAGCATGGGCCGGCACAGTCCACCATCGGTGGGCCACATCGGAAGGTGCGTCGACGACCAGTCCGGTGCGCCGCGTGCGCCGACGGGCCATGCCGCCCGCGTGCGGTTACGGCCAGCGGCGTGCCGGGAATCGTTGTGGCAGGACCGGCGAGAGAGGTGGCGGACAGATGGCTGAGGACGGAACGCGCGCGAAGCCGGCACGCAAGCCCGCGTCGCAGAAGACCGACGGACTCGCCGAGGTTCGTGCGAACATCGCCGAGATGCCCGAACCCGACCGGATGATGGCCGAGCGGTTCCACGCGATCATCGAGAGGACAGCGCCCTCGCTCACGCCCAGGATGTGGTACGGGATGCCGGCGTACGCGAAAGACGGCAAGGTGCTCTGCTTCTTCCAGAGCGCGTCGAAGTTCAAGGTGAGATACGCGACGTTCGGATTCGAGCCGGAGGCCGCACTCGATGACGGAGCCATGTGGCCGACGGCGTTCGCCCTGACCTCACTGGGTGACGACGAAGAGGAGCGGATCGTGGCGCTCGTCAAGAGGGCGATGGGCTGACGGACCGGACGGCCTGGTACGCGAGAGCTCCGGCCACCGCTCCAGCAAGCGGCCCCAGAACGTAGACCCACTGATGCGCCCACGTGGCCGAGACGATGGCCGGACCCAGTGAGCGCGCCGGGTTCATGGATGCGCCGCTGATGGGGCCGGCCCACAACGCGGCAAGTCCGACAGTCGCACCGATGGAGAGCGCCGCGAGCTGGCCTGCCGCGCGTGTGTCGGTGGCCACGGCCATGATCACGAACATCAGGACAGCCGTGAGCACGGTCTCGAGCGCGACAGACTGCCAGGCGCTTGCGTACGGGGTGGTGGACCCGAGGTTCGCGACGTCTCCGAAGAGGGCCTTCAGCACAGCTGAGGCGCCAGTCGCGCCGGCGACCTGCGCGAAGAGATATGCGGGAACGTCTTTAGTGGGGAAGTGGCGCGTGAGCGCGAACGCGAGGGTGACCGCAGGATTGAGGTGCGCACCCGAGATGTGCCCGACAGAGGCGACCATCGCCATGACGACGAGGCCGAAGCTCAGAGCCACCCCCACGTGGCCGGGTGAGCCGGTCAGGGCGTCGACCACGATCGCCCCGCAGCCGGCGAGGACGAGTGTGAATGTGCCGATACCCTCGGCCGCCGTGCGCCTAAGCAGTGGCACATCAGTCATGGGGCCTCCAGAGATCGCGGGCGCTGAAGGAGACCCGCCGGGCGATCTGCGCAGAGCGCCTGACGAGTGAGCCGCTCGGCAGCTCCCGCTCAGTCTACCCCGTGCAGCGGTGCGGCCGAGCGCCTGCGGTCCTCCGCTTGCACACGTGGCTCCAGTGCTGAGCGGGGAGCAGGGCGTTCGCGTCGAGACGCGAAGGCGATATTGTCGGCCGGAGCTGGGAGGCCTCGGCTAGTTCGGGATGAGCACGTTCGCGAAGACGAGCCACGCAAGCAGTGACTTGGCGGTGAGGCTCAAGAAGATGTAGGTCGCCTCGCCGAAGAGGTAGTCCTTCCACTTTCCTACCGGCTTGTACTGGAGGATCTGGTTCACAGCGAAGCTGTTGAAGAAGACGAACATCGACACGAAGATCCAGTACACGAAGGTCGGGGTGAGGTCGCTTGCACCCGGTCCCCACAGGTAGGTGGCGATCGCGATCCATGGGAAGACCCCGGCGATGCAACCGAAGATGAACGCGGTCCAGTCGGTGCTGCCGGGCTGCTCGTACTTCTCAACCAGCCAACCAAAGAGAATCATCGAGGCGTTCACGCCGAATATCGCCGTGAGGGCCGCGACGTCGAGGATTCCAACGAGCGATGCGATGAGCACGACCATGACCGACGAGCTGAACGCGTACTCTATCCAGCGGAAGTAGTTGCGGTTCTGCTTGAGTCCTGCGACATACGCACCGTACGCGGGGCCTGCGATCACAAAGTGGGCGAGCGCCGAGAAGAACAAGAAGAGCGCAACACCCATCCCGAGGTCGAACTGAAAGTACTCCTGCGGCGGGCTGAAGACGCCGGGCCCGGGCCGTACGCTCAGCCACGACGCCGTCACCTGAATCGCATACGGTTGGGCGAGAGCAACGATGGCGGCGCCCTGTCCGAGGTGGAACAAACCCATCACGGCGTTGTAGATCCTTAGACGCTTGAACCTCTTATTCGCATCTGGCATTACCGCTCCTTTCCTCATAG
>DASSAH010000104.1:0-5684 GCA_035685585.1 Coriobacteriia bacterium | reverse complement strand
GACCGCGTCGTGGCGCTGCATCTCCCGCACCGCCTCTTCCTGGTCCTGGAAGGCGGTCACTCGGGTGTGCACCGGCTCCATGACCTCACTCACGAGACGGTCGGGTTCGGCGAGGATGAGCCTCCTCAACTCGCAGACCCCTTCGAGGCGCCATGCGCGATCGGTCACGTAGACCACGTCGATGGTCTCGGAATCCCGTCCGCGCCGGCGTATGTGATCGAGCGCCTGGGCCACCGTCCACTCCGGACGTATCGCGACGTAATCAGTCGTAGCCAGTCGCCCGACGCTCTCCTCGGGATATCCAAGCATCTGCCGGACTTCCGCGAGGTCGTCAGCGTCGAGCAGGTTCAGCAGCTTCTGCGTGATCTCGCCGGGCAGCTCTTCGAACAGCTCGGTGCGGTCGTCTGGCGCCATCGAGGCAATCAGACGCCTGGTCTCCCTGTCGGTGAGCCCGCCGAGGACCGCGTCTTGCTCGGGGCCTTCCAGATACGAGAACACATCAGCGGAGAGCCCGCGCGGCAACAGCCGGAAGACGAGGAGCCGCTCGGGCATCTCAACACCCTCGAGCATGTCGGCGACCTCGGGGACAGACATCTCGGCGAGCACGCGCCGGACCGCGAGCCAGTCGCGACTCTCGATCAGGGCGCGCACGTGTTGGCGGCTCTCCTCCACGGTCGGCGTATCGTCATGCACGGCGCACCCCCTCTCTGCTCGGCGGACCTGGGTCTTGACCCGGCCCTCGATGTTACCCCTCGGCCGCCTCCTCCGCCAACAACACCGCCTCGGCGACCTGGCGAAGCGTCAGACGCCGGTCCATCGCGGCCTTCTGAAGCCGCCGGAAGGCGTCGGGCTCGCTCATCCCGCGCTCCATGAGCGCGGCCTTCGCGCGGTCGACCAGCACGCGAGTGGAGAGCCGCTCTTTCAGGTCCTCGACCTCTTCGGCGAGCTGCCGGGATTCCGCGAACCGTGACACCGCGACGTGCATCGCGGGGACGATGTCGGCCTTCGCGAACGGCTTGACGAGGTAGGCCATCGCTCCGGCCTCGCACGCGCGCTCCACATATGCTTCCTGCGAGAACGCCGTCACGACCACAACCGGAGCGAGGTGCTCTGCCGAGATGATGCGCGCCGCGTCGAGGCCGTCCATTCCGGGCATCTCGATGTCCATGAAGACGACGTCGGGGCTGAGCCGGCGGACCATCGCGACCACGCTCGCTCCGTCACCCGCCTCGCCGACGACTTCGTGTCCCTCCTCGAGGAGCATCTCCCGCAGGTCCATCCGGATGAGGGCCTCGTCTTCGGCGATGATCACACGCATGGCCTCACTCCTCTCCTCGCTCCGGAACGCTCACCAGCGGGAAGCGGACCGTGACGGTCGTGCCCCGCGCGCCGCTGAACGAGATCGTCCCGTGCAGGTTGTCCTCGACGATGGTGCGCACGATGGACAGGCCGAGCGTGGCGGCGCTCGCCGGATCGAACCCGGGCGGCATCCCCGCCCCGTCGTCCCTGACTTGAAGCACCACTTCCCGCTGAAGGCGGCGCATCGACACCGACACGGCCCCCGACCCGCGCTCCGCGAAGCCGTGCTCGATGGCGTTGTGGACAAGTTCGGCCACGACAAGCGCGAGCGAGGTGGCCACGTGCGAGGGCACGAGACCCGTCGAACCCGCGACCTCAACCGCGACTGCCTCGCTCTCGCCCGCGAGCCCCTGGCGGACGAGGTCGACCACGGTCTTCGCGGCCTCAGCGAAGTCGATTCGCTCCTCGGTAGAGGCGGCGAGCATGTCGTGGACGACGGCCATCGACGAGACCCGCTCCGTGGCCTCGCCGAGTGCGCGCCTGGCCTCGTCGGATTCGGCCCGTCGCGCCTGGATACGCAGCAGGCTCGCGATGGTCTGGAGGTTGTTCTTGACGCGATGATGCACTTCACGGATGGTGGCCTCTTTGACCTTGATCTCCTGCTCGCGCCGGTACGCCTCCGTGCGGTCGTGTACGAGCGCGAGCGCTCCATCGGTCAGGCGTATGACGCGGTATCCGAGCACCCGGCCCTCGACCCGCGCCTCGACAGCCAGCGCGGTCCCGGCGGCGCGGCGCAAGACGGGGTCGACCGCCACGCTGCCACCGGGCAACGCCGTGCCGGGAGTCCCTGCGAGCGAGCCCTCAAGGCCCGCGAGCCGCATGATGTTCACGGCGTTAGGACTCGCGTAGACGACGCGCCCGCCGGCATCGAACCGCACCATGCCGTCACCGGCGACCCGCACTGTCGAGAACGGCTCTCCTTCGGGTGTCACGAGCGGACCGGCCCGCAGCACGTCGATCAGGTCCTCGGCGGCTTCGATGAACCGGGTCTCCATGGTGCCTGGCGCGTCCGAGACCTGGGTGCTCACATTGCGCACGATCACTGCCGAAGGCTCGCCGGGTGGACCGAGCGGATATGCGGACGTGGAGTACCCCGTCCCCCGGACGACGCGCCGGCGCGTTCCGCGCACCACCGCCCCCGTCGCGAGCGCCTCGAACGCCTCGATCTCGCGGTCGCCGGTAAGCCTCATGCCGACCCGCGACGCCGCGACCGCCGCCGAGGCGGTCACCGGACGCGCGTCGGCGGTCACGCTCAGCGCGCCGTCGGCACCCCTGACCGCAAGCGCCACGTCCCCGTAGCCAAGATCGGCCACGAGCTGCAGGTTCTGAGTCACGTTCTCGAGATGGGCCGTGGCCTGCTCGCGATCGGCGCTTTCCATGTCGGCATGGCGGGACATGCATGGAGTATAGCCCGCGGCGCCGGTTCGCGAAGGACGGACGACTGGCGCCGTGAGCCGCTCGGATGCGGCCCGTGCGGTGGCATCGGCACAGTCGCTTCGCTACAATCGGCAGGCGCGCTTCCCATGCCCGGGTGGCGGAACTGGCAGACGCGCCGGTCTCAAAAACCGGTGGCCGAAAGGCCGTGCGGGTTCGATTCCCGCCCCGGGCACCAGCCTCGGCCACTGCGGTCCCTCCACGCCCTCGCGTCACGCTCTGGCCGGGACAAGGACTCAGCCCCTGTGGTTGCAGCTGCGGGGGTGTTCCGCGATGAACCGCACGGCGTCGTCCACGGAGTCGGTGAGGAAGATCCGATCGATGTCGGCCACGTCGATGGTGCCCTCCGCGGCCAACTTGGCGCGGAAGAACTCGATGAGCGGTTCCCAGAACTCGCACCCGAGCGCCACGATCGGGAAGTCCACCATCTTGCCCGTCTGGATGAGCGTGAGCGTCTCGAACAGTTCGTCAAGCGTCCCGAAGCCCCCGGGCATGATGACGAACGCGCACGAGTACTTCACGAGCATCACCTTGCGGACGAAGAAGTGCTCGAACTCGATCAGACGATCGACATAGGGGTTGGCGTACTGCTCCTGTGGCAGATTGATGTTCGCTCCGATGGACAGCCCGCCCGCTTCCTTCGCTCCCCGGTTAGCGGCTTCCATGATCCCGGGACCCGCACCCGTCATCACGGCGAACCCGTTCTTGGCGAGCGCGCTGCCCATCTGACGCGCGAGCTCGTAGTAGCGATGGCCCTCCGGGAAGCGAGCCGAGCCGAACACGGTGACGGTCGGCTCCTCTATCGAGAGGAACTCGAAACCGCGCAGGAACTCGAGGAAGAAGCGGACCGCACTCTCGACGTTGTCCGCGTGCTGCCGCTTGCCCGCGAGAAACTCGGTCTCGGCGCCCTGGACCTGCTCGAGCAGGGACGGCCGTTCCAGCGACTTGTTCAGGTGCAGATCGGGAGCGTCCGGTGCGGGTGGTCCTGCCATCTCTCGGTACTCCTTACCCATCGTCGGGGAGCCGCACGTTCCGGTCACGCCCGGGTGCGCTCTCCGTCACGCCCGGACGCGTCACGCAAGTCGAGCAGCGCGCATGACGCTTCGAGTGAGCTGACGTGGTAGAACGCTTCCTCGAGCGTCTCGCCGCGCGCGAACGGGCCGTGTGTCCGAAGGACCGCGACCGGATGCGCTCGAAGCGCCTCGGCAAGCAGCGCCGCGGCCTCGGGCGAGGCGATAGTCGTCGTCGCCTCGACGACGGGCACGGTGCCGAGCACGTAGCGCCCCTCGGAATCGATCGGTTCGATGACGTCAGAGATCATCGAGCGCCACACGGTGTGCAAGGTGTGGGCGTGGACGATGGCGCGCGCCTCTGTCGCTTCGTAGATGGCGCGGTGGACGACGATCTCCCGGCTGCACTCGGCGTCTCGCTCACACGCGGCCAACTCGGTCCACACGACATCCCCGGACCCCAGTCTGCCGAGCATCGACCCGCGACGCGTTATCACGATCCGCTCTCCACGACGCTCGGAGAGGTTGCCGCCGTGGCTTGAGACGGCTCCCGTCACGAACAGGTCGCGCCCCACCTCACAGAAGCGCCTGACGGTGTCACGGTCGATGACCGGTTCGACTCCTCCCACCCGCGCCCTCCTTGATCAAGCTCGATGCGCTCCCCGCGTCCACCGCGCGTTCAGCATTCCGGTTCGGGGTGCTCGGTCTTCTGGTACTCAAGTGCGCGCGCCAGACGGTAGAGGTCGCTGTCCCGTTCGATGAGTCGCAGCCGGGTCTTGAGGGTCGCCGGGTCGATGAGCTCCTCGAAGGGAACGTACTTCAGCTGCAGTTGCGCCTCAACGCTCACCATCCGCCCGGAAAGCCCCTCCTCGATGAGCGCCCTGTGAGAGCCGACCCCGAGCTGCGTGCCGAGCAACATGTCGAACGCGCTCGGCTCAGCGCAGCGCGTCTCGTAGCCGATCTGCTTGTGGCGGACCTTCACGCTCGCGCCGGTCCGCTCCGTGTACACCCGCTCCATCTCAGCGGCAAGCACCTTCCCGACATGCGCCGAGCCGAGCTGGACGTTGCCGTGCTCGTCCACCTCGGTCGGTCGCTGCTCGGGAGGAAGGATGTCAGCGAGCCCCTCCGCGACGCACACGATCCCGTGGCGGCGGCCGTCCCGCTCGCGAGCGAGCACGAGGTCCACGAGCTCCCGAGCAGTCTCGCGAACGTCGAACACGCCGTCGAAGTCCTCGACAGAGAGCATCCGCGTCGCCTCACCCGCGATGCCCGATGCGTACGTCAGCCAGCCGGCCTTGCGGCCCATGATCTCGAGCACGTACCAGACCTGGGTCGACCGGGCGTCGGCGCCAAAGTTGCGTATCTCAGCCGCCGCGAAGTGGGCCGCGGAGAAGAACCCGAACGTCCAGTCGATGCCGAAGTAGTCGTTGTCGATGGTCTTGGGCAGGTGGACGACGGCCAAGGGACGTCCGTCCGGCGCCAGTTCCTGCATCCGGTGCAGGTAGTTCGCTGTCTTGAGCGTGTCATCCCCTCCGATCGACACGAGCGCGTCGACCTCGAGCGCGTCGAACGCCTCCAAGACGGCCCTGAGTCTGGCGGTCTTCTCGGGGTCCGCCAGGTCATCCAGTGACGCGATCCCTTTTCCGGGATTTGCCCGGGAGGTCCTCAAGACGATGTCCTTGCGGCTCCGGATCTGGGTCACGTCGTTGCGTCGCAGGCAGACGTAGTGCTCCCCCTCGATGAGCGGGGCGCTCGCCGAGTAGTGCTCGAGGTTCTCGTAGCCGTCGAAGAAGCCGTACACAGAGACCCCTGAGTTGAGGAAGCTCAGCGTGGCTGCCGATATGACCGCATTTGCGGCGGGCGCGGGGCCGCCGGAGAACA
>DASSAH010000103.1:0-4669 GCA_035685585.1 Coriobacteriia bacterium | reverse complement strand
AAGCGAAGGCGATCGAGGGCGTGCGGAAGCGCGCGGTACGGTCTCGAGCGTCCAGGGTATATTCCGAGTAGGCTCGGGCCAGAGCCGCAGGGCCGGGCCGAAAGAGTAGCCGACGCGGCCGAAGGGGTGGATGCATCTCATTGAGTGAGACGCAAAGCCAGGATTTGACCGGGATGACAGATAAGACCTCCGGATGACCTCGCTGATGGAACGGTTCGTTGTTGAGAGCAATCGATTCGACAGCCGCCTCCCACGTGAGGGCAGGCTCGGCACGAAGGTGTAGAGCACCGCAGGACCGGTCGCCGGAGAGTCGGGCATAAGCCCCTGGATGTGCGAGGGTGCGGTCGGAGAGTTCATGTTCGTTCGGCCAAGAGCCCTCAAGTAGGTCCCTGATGGGGGAACCTCGGGCGGTGCGAAGGTCATCCCGGTCTTTTCCTGTCTAGAGGATGTCCGACCCGCTCTCGAGCGGGTCGTTGTGTGTCGAACGCATTCGCGCAGACGATCCCCCCCAGCCACGGGGCGACGCCCAGCACGCGTGCTATAATCACGCGGCTCCGCCGGTCCGAGTGGTGCCGCGCGGCTGCGGGGGCGAGTGGCGCAACGGGAGCGCACCTGCTTTGCACGCAGGGGGTTGAGGGTTCGAATCCCTTCTCGTCCACCACGATCACTCCCGACACGGCCGTCGCAAGGTGCCGGCCGTGTCGTACAGATCATCCGCTTCAGGACCAGGCATCAATGGTATAGTGGCCGTCCGGACCCCGACACTCCTCACCACATGCCCACATCGACTCCCACAGTAGTCGCGCGTCTCGTCCGGCCGCTCTCGCGAGCGGCCGTTTTCTCAGTCGCGTGGCTGGCCGTCTCCCAGGCCGACCCGGCGGGGTTCGGGTTCGGAGCGGCGTTTGTTGCGCTCGCCACCGCCGCATCCCTTCTGCTCACTCCATCCCATGACTGGCGCGTGCGACCCTCAGGCCTACTGCGCTACCTGGCGTTCTTCCTCCACCGCTCGCTTGTCAGCGGCATCGACGTCGGGCTTCGCGCGCTACGGCCCTCGATGCCGCTCGACCCCGAGTTCGTGCGCTACCGCACCCGGCTCGGTCCCGAATACGCGCGCGTGCTGTTCGCGAACACCGTGAGCATGCTTCCCGGGACTTTGAGCGCCGGCTTCGAGGGCGACTGGTTCGTCTCCCACGTGCTCGACTGTCATCCGTCGGTCGATCGCGACTTACGGGAGGTCGAGGAGCGCATCGCCCACCTGTTCGGCCTCACCTTGGAGCCGTGGTCGGCGGAGCGGTGCGTGTGCGCCGACCGCGTCAGGGACGGCGAGCCGAGGTGACCGCCGTCCTGTACGGCGTCGCGTTCGTGCTGATGCTGAGCATCGTCGCAGGTCTGGTCAGGGTCGAGCGTGGCCCCACCGCGGCCGACCGTATGCTCGTCGCGCAGCTCTTCGGCACCACCGGCGTGGCCGTGCTGCTGTTGCTCGCTGAAGCGATGCGGATCCCCTCGCTGCGCGACGTCTCACTGGTCTTCGCCCTGCTCGCTGTGATGGCTGCCGTCGCGTTCGTCAAGCGCGCGTGGCGAGCGCGATCCACAGACGAAGGAGGCGGCCGATGAACGCGATCGAGATCGCTTCGGCCGTCCTGCTCTCGATCGGCGCCGTGTTCTTCATCGCCGGCTCGGTAGGGCTGCTGCGCTTCCCCGATGTCTACACCCGGCTTCACGCACTGACCAAAGCCGATAACCTGGGTCTGGGCTTCGTCGTCATCGGCCTGTCCGTGCGGGCCGACTCGTGGATGCTCGTGGCGAAACTGGTGCTCGTCTGGGCGCTCGTGGTCATCGCAAGCGCCACCACCTGCCATCTCATCGCCGGAAGCGCGCGCACCTCCGGCGTCTCGCCGTGGAGGAGGCGCCCATGAGCTGGCCGGGCTGGCCTCTCGATCTTCTGCTCGTCGCGGCGGCCATCTGGCTTGCACTCCGTTCGCTCGCCGAGGTCAAGCTCTTCAAGTCGGTCGTGCTCTTCATGGCTTTCGGCCTCCTGGTGGCCCTCGCGTGGACGCGCCTGTCGGCGCCTGACATCGCCTTGGCAGAAGCAGCGATCGGCGCGGGGATCACCGGCGCCCTCCTTCTCGACGCTGTGGGACACATACGCGGCCGGGACAAGCCCTACGCCGCTCGTACCGGTGGTGACCGTGACGGGAGCGAGGCCGATGGCTGACACGGCATCGACAAGCACGGTCCCTGTGCGCGTCGCCTCGTTCGCGCTCTGCGCTGGCGTGGGAGTCTTCCTCGCGCGCGCGGTGCTGGCCATCCCCGAAGACGAACCCGGCGTCGCTCCGCTCGTGGAGGCCGCTCTCCCCTACAGCGGCGTCAAGAACCCCGTCACCGCGGTGCTCCTCAACTTCCGCGGGTACGACACACTCCTCGAGATCGCGGTCCTCGTCCTTGCCACGATCGGGGTGCTCTCGCTCGCGGTCGGCCGAGCGGAGGTCCTGCCGCGCGTCGCCGAACGCGCCGATCCCGTGCTCTCCGCGCTCGCCCGGTTCCTCGCGCCCGTCATGGTCCTGATCTCCGGATATCTGCTGTGGGTCGGCGAGTTCGGCCCCGGCGGGGCGTTCCAGGCCGGTTCTGTCATCGGCGCCGCCGGCGTCCTGCTCGCACTCTCCGGGCATGCACGCCTCTCGTGGATGTCAGGGTTCGCCTTGCGCGTCATGACAGGCGTCGGCTTCGTCGTCTTCCTCGGCACCGCCATCGGCTCGATGCTTGCCAGCGGTATGCTGCTCGAATACCCGCCCGGCATGGCCAAGGACCTCATCGTCGTGATCGAGGTCTGGCTGACGCTCTCGATCGGCGCCATCCTCATCAGCCTGTTCCTCGCCTCAGCCACGCCGGTCGAGGAGTTGCGTGGCAGGATGGAGGAGCACCGATGAGCCAGGTCGACCTCTACACCCTCGCCGGGTCGACGCTCTTCGTCATCGGCCTGTACGCGATCATCGTCAGACCCCATCTGCTGCACAAGATCATCGCGCTCAACGTGTCGAGCGCAGGCATCTTCTTCGTCTTCGTGGGAATCGCGCGGCGCGTGCCCGGCCCGGTCCCCGATCCGGTCCCCCACGCGATGGTCCTCACCGGGATCGTCGTCACGGTGAGTGCGACGGCGTACGCTCTCGCACTCGCCAAGCGCGTCTACACGGTGACCGGTTCGGCCGAGCTGGACGTCTCCGGCGCCGGGCGCGAAAGCCAGGCAGATGGCTGAGTGGATGGCGGTGCAGCTGCCCGCGCTCGTCATCTTGGTCCCGCTCGCGGCAGCGCCCCTCGCGTACATGCTCGGCGCGAGATTCGCGCGCCCGGTCGCCTTGCTGTCCGCGCTACTCTCGCAGCCGCTCGCGATCGTACTCGCACTCGAGGTGGCGCGCGGCGGGTCGATCCGCCACGAGGTCGGCGGGTGGGGCGGGCCGCTCGGCATCGACCTGGTCGCCGACGGCTTCGCCGCCGTCATGATTCTGGTGACCTCGGCGGTCGGCCTGTGCGTGACCGTGTACGCCCTGCGCTATTTCGATGACATGCGAAAGTATCGCTTCTTCTGGCCGCTGTGGCTCTTCCTCTGGAGCTCGCTCCATGCCCTGTTCCTCTCGGCCGATATCTTCAACCTCTACGTCTGCCTCGAGCTCGTGACCATCTCGGCGGTGGCTCTGGTCGGACTCTCGCAGAAGAGCGCGGCGCTCGTGGCAGCGATGCGCTACATGCTCGCGGCCATCCTCGGGTCGCTCTTCTACCTCTTCGGGGTGGCCCTCATCTACGGCGCCTTCGGGAGCGTGGACATGGCGACGCTGAGCGAGACGGTCAGGCCCGATATCACGGGCCAGGCGGGCCTCGCGCTGATGACGGTAGGACTCGCGCTCAAGACCGCGCTCTTCCCGCTGCACTTCTGGCTCCCATCCGCCCACTCGAACGCTCCGTCCCCGGTGAGCGCCCTGCTCTCCGCGCTCGTGGTCAAGGGTTCGTTCGTCATCCTCGCGCGACTGTGGTTCGACGTCGCGCCCGCCGCCGCGTTCACCGGGGCCGCGCTGCTGCTGGGGGTGCTGGGCGCCTCGGCGATCATCTGGGGCTCGGTGCAGGCGCTGCGCCAACGCCGGCTCAAGATGCTCGTCGCGTACTCGACGGTCGCACAGATCGGCTACCTCTTCCTCATGTTCCCGCTCATCGCACCCGGGGGACCGGCGGCGTCGGAGGCCTGGGTCGGGGGCGTCTTCCACGCGGTCTCTCACGCCCTCGCGAAGTCGGCGATGTTCCTCGCGGCCGGCGTGGTGATCGCTCGGCTCGGCCACGACCGGCTCGATGCGCTCACGGGGCTGTCGCGGCGTGCGCCGGTGACCGCGCTCACGTTCGGACTGGCTGGCGTCACGATGATGGGCCTCCCTCCGAGCGGCGGCTTTGTCGCGAAGTGGGGGCTCATCGGCGCGTCGATCGAGTCGGGCCAGTGGTGGTGGGCGGTTGTGGTGGTCGCGGGAGGGCTTCTGGCCGCCGCGTACGTCTTCCGCGTCGTCGGCCCGTTCTTCGCGACACCGCCCGATGACCCCGGCGCGGACCGCCCCGAGCAGGCCGCCAGGCTGCGGCCGATGGACGGCGCGGCGCTCGCGCTCGCGCTTGGCTCCCTCATCGTGGGCGTGGC
>DASSAH010000102.1:0-1739 GCA_035685585.1 Coriobacteriia bacterium | reverse complement strand
CGAGCGCCGAAACGCTCCCGACCGTCAACCCGAGTCGCTTCCAGAAGGCGCTCGCCGCGATGCGGCCCTCGCCGTATTGATGGACGAGCAAGGCCGCGACCATCACACACCCTATCTTCGCAAGCTCGGAGGGCTGTACCGTCAACGGGCCCACATCGATCCAGCGGGTCGCGCCCCACTTGCCGACACCGTTGATCAGAACGACGAGGAGCAGGAGCACCGAGAGAAGCCAGGTCGCGGGGCCCACCAGACGCACCCGGCGGTAGTCGACCCTCATCGCCACGATGAGCAATACCGCTCCGAGGATGATTCCAGCCAACTGACGCCTGAAGTGGTACGCGCTGTCTCCGAGACTCACGAAGTTGACCACGGAGGAGGCTGAGTACACCATGAGCGCTCCGAAGAGCACCAGGAAGAGCGTGCTGCCCAGGAGGAGATAGCGCGGCAGAGGACCTCCCGCGAACGGCGCTTCTCGTCGCATGTCACGTCACCCCCCGCTCACTCCCTCGACAAGTCGGCGAAACGCCTCTCCTCGCTCGGCATAGCCGCTGAACTCGTCGAACGACGCGCAGCCGGGCGAGAGCAGCACCACACCCCCGGGAGCCGTCTCTCGGAGTGCGAGGCGAAACGCCTCGCTCAAGGTCCCGGCCCGCTCGAACGGCGCGCCGCTCCCCTCGATGTCCCTGGCGATCTCATCCGCGGCCTCGCCAAAGAGCACCGCTCGCGCGCCGGTGTCAGCGAGCGCTGTGCTCACATCGGAGAAGCGGCTTCCCTTGTTCCGTCCACCTAGCAGCACAGTCACGGGCCTGCCGGCGAACGAGCGCAGCGCCTTGACCGCCGCATCGGGGTTCGTCGCTTTGGAGTCGTTGACGAACGCAATCCCGTCGACGGTCCGCACGGGCTCCAGGCGATGACCGAGGGGCCGAAACGACACGAGGCCCGCGCGCAGCGCTTCGTGGCCGACTCCGAGGGCGTGAGTCGCGCGCGCCGCCGCCAGCACATTCCGGACGTTGTGGTCTCCTCGGACGGGCAGCGAGTCGCGGTGAACGAGCGTCACGGGTCCGTCGCCCGTGTGGAGCGTCAGCATGCCGTCACTGTCGAGTCCGGCCCCACCCGGCACTCGGCGTGACAGGGTGACCTCGGCCACCTCCACGCCTTGTCGCCTCACGGGCTCAAGGAATCGCGCCGCCCCGTCATCGTCGCCGTCGATGACGGCGACGTCTCCGGGCCCCTGTCGCGCGAACACGCGCGCCTTGGCGGCGGCGTACTCCTCCATGCTCCCATGCCAGTCCAGATGATCGGGGGTCACGTTCAGCAGCACCGACACGCGCGGATGGAAGTCACGTGTAAGGGCCAGCTGGAACGAGGAGACCTCGGCGACGAACATACCGTCGCGTTCCATCCTGTCGACGGCGGAGATGGCGGGCGTGCCGATGTTGCCGACAACCGCTGCGGAGCGTCCGGCGGTCGTCAACAGATGTCCGATCAGAGTTGTCACGGTCGTCTTGCCGTTGGTCCCTGTGACCGCGAGCCACGAAGCCGTCGAGCGGCGATACGCGAACTCGAGTTCCGACACGAGTTCGCCGGCGTGGTCGCGCGCGCTCCTCATGAGGCGGGCGTGCGGAGGGATCCCCGGGCTGACCACCGCCAGGTCGTAGCAGCCCGGCACCGCCTCCACCCCGAGCATGACCGTGACGCCGAGAGCTTCCAGCTCCTCGCTGCGCAGTCTCAGCGCGTCA
>DASSAH010000101.1:0-1822 GCA_035685585.1 Coriobacteriia bacterium | reverse complement strand
GGCGAGGTGCGGGTCGGTGCGATGCAGCCTGAGAGAGCCGCCTCGGCGGTCGTCGAGACCTATGGGCCGCGGCTCGCCGAGCCGGTGATGGTACGGTTCGAAGACCGCGAGTGGAAGACAGAGCAGGACGCACTATCGGTCACGCTGAACGCTGAAGCGCTGGTCGCCGAGGCGATGCGCTACGGGCGGACGGGCTCGTTCGGCGAGCGCGTCATGACACGCGCGAGGCTGCTGTTCGACCCCGTGAGCGTTCCCGTGCGTGCCGACGCCGACGCGAGCGCGCTGAGCGCGTACGTGGAAGAGATTGCGGAAGAGGTTCGACGTGAGCCGCGTGACGCGAGCGTCCTCATCTCGGGAACAGAGGTCACGCTGGAGCCGTCGGCCGTCGGGATCGAGGTGCGCGGCCCCGACTTCACCGACGCGGTGTTGCAGGCGTTCGTCGCGACCGATCGGCGTGTTGATGTGCCGGTCGACTTCATCCCGGTGCGCGTGACCGACGCCGACGCCGCGGATGCTCTGGAGGACGCCCGGGCGTTTGTGGCCGGGCCAGTCACCGTCGTCGGGGAATCCGGGTCATGGGAGTTCACGGCGGCTGAGGTCGGCGCGTGGGTCGACTTCCGCACCGAAGAGGTGTCGTCTGCCCATGCGACGGGGTCCGCCGAGGCGTCACCCGGCTACGCTGCGAACCCTTCTCAGTCGGCCACTGCGGCTCCAGCCGCCGTCGAGCGGTGGCGGCTCGTGGCCTTCATCTCGGCCGAAGAAGCGTCCAAGACAGTCCTGGCGCGGGTAGGGGAGGCGGGGACCCCCGCCGTCGACGCGCGGTTCGAGGTCGGCGGAGGAGGCGTGAGGATCGTCCCGTCGAGAGACGGCGTCGGCATCGACGTCGAAGCTCTGACGACCGAGATGACGCGCGTTCTGACCACCGAACCCGTCCGGCGTGTAGAACTGCGCACGCAGCGCATCGAGCCCGCGTTGACGACCGAGCGGGCTGAGCGGATGGGCGTCAAGGAGCGTATCGCGACGTTCACGACGAGGTTCTCCGCGTCCAACCGGCCCCGCGTCTCGAACATCCATACGCTGTCGGACGCAATAGACGGCACGCTGGTCGCGCCCGGGGAGACGTTCTCGCTCAACGGGACCGTCGGGCCGAGGACGGCCGCCAAGGGGTACCAGGAGGCGCCGGCGATCATCGACGGCCGCCTCGTGCCTACTCTCGGCGGGGGCATCTGCCAGGTCGCGACGACACTGTTCAACACGGTGTTCGAGTCCGGGCTCCCGGTTATCGAGCGACGGAACCACTCCTTCTACATCTCGGCGTATCCGAAAGGTCGGGACGCGGCGGTGTCGTGGGGCGGCATCGATTTCAGGTTCAAGAACGACACCGAGAACTGGGTGCTGGTCGCGACCGCGTACACGGACAGCTCCGTGACGGTCAGTCTCTACGGGACCGACCCCGGGTACACGGTCACCAGCACCACGGGACCGTTCACCGACATCAGGCCGTTCACCGTGCTGGAGGTCCCTGACGCCACGCTGTCCGCCGGAACCCGAGTCGTGGAGGACGAGGGCGTCAACGGTCGCAGGGTGACGGTCACGAGGACGGTCATGCGGGGCGCGGAGGTCGTCAGGGAGGACCGCTTCACCTCGACGTACGTGCCCAAGCGGCAAGTCGTGCGAGTAGGGACCAAGCCTCCCGCGTCAGTAGCGCCGACCGCCACTCCTGCGCCTGGCTCGTGAGCGACCAAAGTCACAGGGTGTCAGCCACGCGCGTGCGGGTCGCATTCTGTGCGGTCGCGGCCGTCGTTCTCATCTCGGCTCTGGC
>DASSAH010000100.1:0-3839 GCA_035685585.1 Coriobacteriia bacterium | reverse complement strand
TTGAGCACCGCCACGCCCCGGGCGTAGTCACCGGAGATGATGTGGCCGATGAACGACTTGATGTCGATGTTGACGGGGCACCCGTCGATACACGTCGCGTTCCGGCACTGCAGACACCGTGCCGCCTCGGCGCGGGCGAGCGCCTCCGTGTACCCGAGCGCGACTTCGCCGAAATCGCGCGCGCGCTCGGCGGCGTCGCGTTCGGGCATCGCGGTGCGGGGCGAGCGGGAGGGGCGGTGACGCGCGACGTCGGTCACCGGGCCGGCGGCACTCCCGTCACCGGGGACTACAGGTGACACGCGCACTCCCGCGAGTACACCGCGTCAGCCACGCGCTCATCGTCCACGTAGACACGTTGCCTGCTCATCAGCTCCTCGAAGTCCACGTCCCAGCCGTCGAAGTCCGGCCCGTCGACGCATCCGAACCGCATCACACCGCCGACGCTCACGCGGCACGCGCCGCACATGCCGGTACCGTCCACCATGATCGGGTTGAGCGACACCGTACACGGCACCCCGTGATCCTTCGCGGTCGCGGCACAGAACTTCATCATGATCGCCGGACCGATAGCGATCGCCCGGTCGATTCCTCCGGCTGCGGCAAGGCGGCTGAGCGGCGCCGTCACGAGGCCCTTCTCGCCGGCCGACCCGTCGTCGGTGACGACGAGCAGCCTGCTGAGCGCGAGCGCCTCGAACTCCTCACGCAAGATGAGCAGCTCTGCGGTGCGCGCGCCGAGGATGACCGTCACGGCATTGCCCGCCTCGGCCATCGCGCGTGCTACCGGATATGCGACCGCGGCCCCGACACCGCCCCCGATGACCGCCACTCGGCCCACGTCTTCGACGTGCGTCGGCACGCCGAGCGGACCCACGACATCGGCGAGCGTCTGCCCCACCTCGAAGTGCGAGAGCTCGTGGGTGGTCTTGCCCACCCTCATGAAGATGAAGCGGATCCATCCCTCGTCCGAGGACCAGTCCGAGAACGTGAAGGGCACCCGCTCCCCGCGCTCGGTGGCGCGCACGATGGCGAACTGCCCGGGACGCACCTTCCGCGCGATGCGCGGGGCGAGCACCCCGAGTTCGAACACCGCCTCGGACAGCTGACGTCTGTGCACGATCTCGAACATCTGGCCTCCATCTCGGCGCCGCCGAAGCTGCGGCGCGTCGCCCCAGTATACTAGTCGCCAACCACCGTTCAGCCAGCCGAGGAGACCCGTGCAGCCCGTTGCGTCACGAGCCCCCCGCGCGCTCGCGATCACGCTCGCGATCACGCTCGCGATCACGCTCGCGCTTGCCGGGTGCGCGCGGACGCCTGAACCGCTCCGCGACAGCCGAGCGGCGCTCGGGACGATCGTGACGCTCACCGCGTACGGCTCGGATGCGGAGGCGATGCGCTCGTCGGCTGACGCCGCGTACGACGCGATACAGGCGGTCGAATCCGAACTCGACGCGCACGACCCCGCCTCAGCGATCGGACGCGTGAACGCGACGGAAGCGCCCGAGCTCGAACGGCTCCCCGCGCGAGCCGAGGCCGCGTTGGACGCTATCTGCGAACTCGAGGTCCGGGAGTGGTTCTCGCCGCACCTGTGGGCGGCGAGCGAGGCGTGGGGGTTCGGGGACGGCGAACGCGTCCCGACGCAAGCAGAGCTCGCAGTGGCGCTCGAGGATACGCGCTACGATTTTGGCGGAGCTGCCAAGGGCCTCGCGCTGCACGAGGCCCTCGCCGCGCTGCGCGCGCAGGGGTCCGTGGACGCCGCGATCATCTCCTCGGCCAGTACGACGATGACCTTCGGCGCCAAGCCCGGCGGGGAGCCCTGGCGCATCGGTGTCGAGGACCCGCGAATTCCGGGCGCCGTCGTCGCGACCGTTGAGGCGACAGGCGAGATCACGGTCTCGACCTCAGGCGATTACCAGCGGTACTTCGAGCGCGACGGCATCCGCTACCACCACATCCTCGACCCTGCGACCGGCATGCCCGTCCGCGGGCTGCGCTCACTCACCGTGGTCGGAGAGATCTCAGGGCTGCACTCGGATATCTTGTCGACCGCGCTCTTCGTCGCCGGTCCACAGGCGGCCGCGGACTATGCGCGCGAGCGCGGCCTTGGCCTCGTCATCGTCGACGACGAGGGGCGGACGCGAATCGTGCCCGCCCCGGAAGGCGCGTCGTGGAGCGTTGCCGCGTCACGGGTAGAGGAATGACGCCCCTCCTGGTCGGGCCTACCCGTCGATGAAGCTCTTCGCGATGCCGTAGACGACGGGGACCTCGTACACCTCACCATTGAGCGCCCGAATAATCGCGATGATCGCGAAGACGAGCGCGACGAGCCCTATGACCCACCCGACGATCGGAATCATCCAGGCGATCCACCACACCACGCCGAGCACGATCGCCTGCACCGCGTTCGCGCGTGAGTAGTACGCGTCCTTGTACGGCTCTATCAGCAAGACGACGACCGCAACCGGCCAGAACAGGTAACCGAGCGCTGCAAACAGCTTCGCAGTCCCGTCGGGCTGACCCGCCCCGGATGGCGCAGGCGGCGGTGGCGCTGGTGGAGCGGGAGGCGCCACGGGATTCACATCGGACATGGGACTCACCCCTTCCGTCGAACCGGACCGCACCCCGCGACCCGGATGGAGGCAGTCACTCTCCCCGGTTTGGACTATACCCGGGATGCTGGTACTATCGGTACGTCTCGTACTGCGCCTTCCGGGGCGAATTGCCGATACAAACCGAAGAACCGCCCACCGGAGGTACTGACGCCATGCATCGCAGCCGCGCATCTCTTTCCCTCTTCCTATCGGTGGTCCTCTTCCTGGCCTTTGTGCCCGTCGCGCCCGCAACGACGCGCGCCGAGATCGAAGCCTCGCGCGAACGCGCCGAGCAGGCCCGGGAGGCCGCGCGCCAAGCGGAACAGCGGGCGGAGCAGTTCCGCGGGGAGGCCCGCGCCCTCGACGAGACCATCCGGGAGATCACCGGTCAGATACGCGAACTCGACCCCCAGATCGCCGAGGCCACCGAGCGCACCGCGCGCCTCACGGCAGAAGTGCGTGACCTCGTGGCTGAGATCGGCGCGAAGGAGGCCGAGATTGCGAAGGCCGAGGCGGACTACGAGTTCCAGCAGCAACTGCTGAACGACCGGATCACCGCATCGTACAAGCAGGGCAATCTCTTCTTCTTGAACCTCCTGCTCGACGCCACGACGATCGGCGACCTCATTACGCGTACCGCGCTCGTACAGCGGGTCATCGACGCCAACAACCAGGCCGCCGTCCAGCTCATCCACACGAGGGAGCAGCTCGAACGCGCACGCGCGGACCTGGAGCGCGCGCACGCCGCGGCCGCGGAGAAGCGCGCTGAGGCTGTCGCCCTCGAAGGCAGCCTGCGCTCCATGCGCTCGCAGCGAGCGTCCGCCCTGAGTAGCCAGGAAACCGTACAGGCGCAAAAGACAGAGCTGATGGAGGCGAGCGAGGCCGACGCCGAGCGCTGGAACGCCGCTGCCGAGGAGGAGGAGGCCGAGGCCAGACGGCTGGAGGCCGAGCTCCGGGCTGCGGCATCGCGCGGATCAGGCGAGTTCCACGGCGGCGTGATGGCGTGGCCCGTGCCAGGCGGGCACGTGACTTCCGGGTACGGATGGCGCACGCATCCCATCTTCCACTCGCGCCGCTTCCACCACGGCATCGACATCAGCCGTGGCGGCGGGACGGTCCTGGCCGCTGGGGACGGAACGGTCCTTCGCGCCACGTACGGATGGAACGGCGGCCTGGGGAACGTCATCGTGATCGACCATGGTGACGGCGTCACGACCGTGTACGCTCATCTCCTCGACGGCGGCTTCAAGG
>DASSAH010000099.1:0-6530 GCA_035685585.1 Coriobacteriia bacterium | reverse complement strand
AGAGACATCTTCGTGAAGGACCTGCAGACCGGTTCGATCGCGCGTGTGAGCGTGGGAGGCGGCACCCCAGGCACGGAGGCGAACGGCCCCAGCTTCAACCCGTCGATCTCAGGTGACGGCCGCTATGTCGCCTTCGAGTCGCTCGCGACGAATCTCGTCGCCGGCGACTCGCGCGGGTATCGAGACATCTTCGTCCGAGACCGTGTCGCGGGCACCACGGTGCGGGTCAGTGTCGCGACCGGCACGCCCGGCGCCGAAGCGAACGCGGGAAGCGAGAACCCCGCCATCTCCGCGGACGGGCTGTTTGTGGCGTTCGACTCGAACGCCACAAACCTGGTCGCCGGCGACGGAAACGCGCGGAGTGACGTGTTCGTGCGGGCGCTCGCGACGAGCGCGACCACCCGTGTGAGCCTCACGAACACCGGCGCCCAGGCCGCGGGCTCCAGCTTCGACCCGTCTATCTCCGCCGACGGCCGCTACGTCGCGTTCGAGTCCGAGGCTGCGAACCTGGTACCAGGCGACACGCTCGGGCATCGAGACATCTTCGTGCGCGACCGCACCGACGCCACGACCGTGCGCGTGAGCGTCACGGCGGGCGGCGCACAGGCGACCGGGGACTCGCTCAATACGGCCATCTCGGGCGACGGGGCAGTCGTCGCGTTCGAGTCGTACGCCGCTAACCTGGTGGGCGGCGACACCAATGGTACGGTCGATGTGTTCGCGCGTGGACGCACCGGCTCACCCGCGACGCATCGCGTGAACGTTTCGTCCGGCGGCGTACAAGCCGCCTCGGGCGCGTTCAACCCTTCGCTCACTCACACCGGACGGTTCGTCTCGTTCGACTCCGCCGCGAGGAACCTCGTCTCGGGGGACGCCAACGCGGCGGATGACGTGTTCGTGCGGGACCGTACGGGCGCCGTCACGTTCAGGGCGAGCGTGTCGTCAGCGGGAGCCGCCGGAAACGGTCACAGCCGACGCGGCTCGATTGCGCTTGTGGGGTCGGCGATCACAGTCGCGTACGACTCGATCGCATCCAATCTTGTGGCGGGAGATAGGAACGGCGCGATGGACGTGTTCGCAGCCGAGAGGCTGTCGGTGCCTGCCCGGAGTGTCACCATCGAGCACGACGCCGCCGGCGTCACCTTCGACCGGTTCGTGACCGGACGCTCGACCGCCTACTCGGGCGGCGGCTACGTCTACGGCCGGTGGGCGGGCACGCGTCTTGCCGTGCGCTTCACCGGGACCGCGATCCGCTGGTACGGGCCGAAAGGTCCCGGGTACGGTACCGCCGAGATCCGGGTCAACGGCGTGCCGCTGGAGGAGATGGCCGACGCCTACGCGGTCTCCCAGACGCCCGACCAGGTGATTTACGAGGTCTCCGGGCTTGCGAACGGGCGCCACACCCTCGAGATCCGCCCGACCGGCCAGAGGAATCCCGCCTCGTCGGGCGCTATCGTCGTCATCGACTACTTCGAGGTCGAAGGGCCCTCGCCGACGGGCGGGGGGACGCGTCTCGACGAGACGGCGGGCCGCCTGTCTGGCTCGTGGATCAGAGGCGTCAACGGCGCCTACATCAACGGCGCCTACCACTACTCGCGCCATGCCACCGCGTCGATCACGGTGCGCTTCACCGGCACGAGGATCGCCTGGATCGGCCCGCGCACGAACGCCTACGGACGCGCACAGGTCTTGGTGAACGACAGGCCCATCGCCACAGTCTCGCAGTTCAACAGGACGACCGGCTGGCGCGAGAGCGTGTGGGAGTCGCCAGTGCTTACGCGCGGCACCCACACCCTCACCATCCGGCCCACCGGCACGAAAGACGCCGCCTCGAGGGGCACGATCATCGTCGTCGACGCGTTCGACGTGACGCCGTAGGGGAATCCTCTGTTGCGCAGAACGTCGGGACGCCCCCAGCCACCGCCCTTCGGACGGGGCAGGCCGGCGCAGGCGCCCGCGCCACGACAGGAGGTGTGTGGATGCCCGTGACACTCGCGCTCGACCTCGGCGGTCACGAGGTCGGCTCGGGAGGCCCCGTCGACGCCGCGCTCGTCCTCGGCTCAGGCCTCTCGGAGCTTGTGGACATCGTGGCCGTGGAGACGTCGACGGCCTTCGCCGAGCTGCCGGGGTACCCCGGAGCAGGTGAAGTCGCCGGCCATCCGGGACGCCTCGTCACGGGCACGCTCGCAGGCAAGCGGGTCGCCGTGTTCGCCGGCCGGGCTCATCGGTACCAGGGACTCTCGGCCTTCGAGGCGTCGTGGCCGGTACGGCTGGCGGCGGCGCTCGGCGCGCGCGACGTCATCGTGACCAACGCCGCCGGGGGGGTGAGCGACCGCGTCGCCACCGGCGGGCTCGTGCTCATCGGCGATCACATCAACCTCATGGGGGACAGTCCGCTCGCAGGATGGACGGGACCTCCCGGAGGGACGCCGTTCGTGCCGCTCCACGACGCCTACGACCCTGAGCTGCGGCGGCTTGCCCGGAGCGTCGCCGCGGACCTTGCGATACCGCTCGTCGAAGGCGTGTACGCGGGGGTGCTCGGTCCGAACTACGAGACGCCCGCCGAGGTGCGCGCGCTCGGGGCGATCGGCGCCGACATGGTCGGCATGTCCACCGTGCCCGAGGTCATCGCGGCCCGCGCGCTCGGCCTGCGGGTGCTCGGCATCTCGCTCGTCACGAACGTGGCCGCTGACGCCCACATCTCGCACGACGAAGTCCTGGCGGCCGGGCGTGCCGCGGCCGATGACCTCGCGCGTCTGCTGCCTGCTATACTTGAGCGGCTCTGAACTCGCCCTGGGTCCGGAGCTTCGCTTTGAGACCGACTTTGTCCGACCTTTCAGGAGGCGTTCGCATGGACCATCACGTCAAGGACCTCGCGCTTGCCGCCGCCGGCACGGCCCGCATCGAGTGGGCCGATCGCGACATGCCGGTGCTCGCGTCGATCCGCGAGCGCTTCGCCGCCGAGCGGCCGCTCGAGGGAATCAGGGTGAGCGCGTGCCTGCACGTGACAACGGAGACCGCGAACCTCATGCGCACGCTCGCTGCCGGCGGCGCTGAGTGCGTGCTGTGCGCCAGCAACCCGCTGTCCACCCAAGATGACGTGGCCGCGGCGCTCGTGTCCGAGTACGGCATCCGCACGTACGCGGTCAAGGGTGAGGACACCGAGACGTACTACGCGCACATCGACGCCGCGATCGACCACCGGCCGCACATCACGATGGATGACGGAGCCGACGTGGTCGGCCGCATCCACGCCGAGCGCCCTGAAGCGCTCGCGGACATCATCGGCGGTACCGAGGAGACGACCACAGGTGTCGTGCGCCTCAAGGCCATGGCCGCCGAGGGCGCGCTCAAGTACCCGATCATCTCGGTCAACGACGCGGACACCAAGCACCTGTTCGACAACCGCTACGGCACCGGCCAGTCCACGCTCGACGGCGTCATCAGAGCCACCAACCGGCTCATCGCCGGACGCACGGTCGTGGTCTCCGGCTACGGCTGGTGCGGCAGGGGTGTGGCGATGCGGGCGAGCGGACTCGGCGCGAACGTCATCGTCTGCGAAATCGACCCGTTGCGTGCGCTGGAGGCCGTCATGGACGGCTACCGGGTGATGCCGGCGGTGCGCGCCGCGGCAGAGTGCGACCTCTGGGTTACGGTCACCGGCGACATCAACGTCATCGACTCGCCGATGTTCGAGGCGCTCAAGGACGGGGCCATCCTCTGCAACTCGGGCCACTTCAATGTGGAGATCAACATCGCCCGCTTGCGCACGGCCGCGGTCTCGGTACGAGAGGTTCGCCCGCTCGTGGAGGAGTTCACCATGGTGGACGGCCGTCTCATCTACCTGCTCGCTGACGGCCGTCTTGTGAACCTCGCGTGCGCCGAAGGCCATCCGGCTTCGGTCATGGACATGTCCTTCGCGAACCAGGCGCTTTCGGCCGAGTACATGGCGGCACACCATGCGTCGATGGGGCCGGGCGTCTACCCGGTCCCGCGCGACATCGACGAGAGCATCGCCGCGCTCAAGCTCGCGACGATGGGCGTGACGATCGACACGCTGACCGAGGAGCAGCGCCGCTACCTGGCGTCATGGCAGGAAGGTACGGTCTAGCGTCTCACGCCGCGGCCTCGTCTCCGGCACAGGCGGCCGCGCGCACAGGAGCCCGGGAGGTCAGCTGATGCCGATCGACAACATCCCTCGCACGATCTGGTGGGAGGACGGTAAGGTCATGCTCGTCGACCAGACCCGTCTGCCCCTCGTGGGTGACGTGCTCGTGTGCAACAGCTACAAGGGTGTCTGCCTCGCGATCAGCACGCTTGCGGTGCGCGGCGCGCCGGCGTTGGGCGTCGCCGCCGCGCTCGGTCTCGCCTTGTGGGTGACCGAGGAGTCCTGGGACATCTACGACCATCGGGAGTTCCTTCGCGCGCTCGACCTGGCGGCCCATGAGATCACGTCGACGCGCCCGACCGCGGCGAACCTGTTCTGGGGCGCGGAGCGTATCCGCCGCCTCGCGCACGACAACCGCGACCTGCCCCTCGACGAGCTTCGCGAACTCATCGTGCAGGAAGCCGTGTCGATGCAAGCCGAGGACGAGGAACGGAATCGCGCGATCGGGGCGAACGGCGCCGCCTTGCTGTCCGAGGGTTCGCGCGTGCTCACCCACTGCAACGCCGGCTCGCTTGCGACGGCGTACTTCGGGACGGCGCTCGGCGTCATCTTCACCGCTCACGAGCAAGGCAAGATCGAGCGCGTGTGGATCGACGAGACGCGTCCGGTCCTGCAGGGGTCCCGGCTGACCGCCTGGGAGCTGCGGGTCGCCGGAATCCCGGCGACGCTCATCACCGACAGCACGGCGGCCAGCGTGATGAAGGCCGGACACGTGGACGCGATCGTCGTGGGCGCGGACCGCATCGCGGCCAACGGAGACGTGGCGAACAAGATCGGGACCTATGGGCTCGCCGTGCTCGCTCGCGAACACGGCGTGCCGTTCTACGTCGCGGCGCCAACCTCGACCATCGACCTCACGATCCAGAGTGGGGACGAGATCGAGATCGAGGAGCGCGACCCGCTTGAGGTCGCGGGCGTCACCGCGTCGGGGATGTTCGAGCCTGACTCCGAGGTCGCCGCGAAGGCGTTCGACATGCTGACCGAACAGGGTCCGTACACGATGCCGATGCTGCGAGGACATCAGATGCAGATCACGCGCAAGGGCGGCGCGTACCAGTTCGACGGCTGGTTCCGCGTCACGCCTCCGGATGTCGAGATCTTCAACCCGGCGTTCGACGTGACACCTGCCGGCTATGTCACGGCCATCGTCACCGAGTGCGGGGTGGCGACGCCGGATTTCGCCGAGTCGCTCTCGCGCACCTGCTCCGGCGCCGGGGGGCTTGACGAGCTGCGTCCCGGGTAGGGACCAGTGGACGCCGCCGAGCTCGCTCGCATCGTAGGGACGCTGCTGGCGTTCGTCGGCATCGGGTGGCTGCTGCGGACCACCGGTATCCTGACCGCCGAGGACGCCCGGCCGATCCATGCGGTCATCGTGTACGTAGGCCTCCCGGCACTCATCTTCCAGGCGATCCACCCGGCGCGACTCGAACCGGCGCTCGCGGCGGTGGTCATGGTCGCGTGGACGGTCTTCGCTGTGACCGCGGCTGTGGCGTGGGTGTGTGCGCGCCTGCTGCGGCTGCCGCGGCCGGTGGCGGGAGGATTCATCCTTGCGTCGTCACTCGGCAACACCGGCTACATCGGCTATCCGGTCGCGACGGCGTTCCTCGGCGAAGAAGGTCTCGTGCGCGCCATCTTCTACGACGTGTTCGGCACCGTGGGCGCGCTGCTCGTGGCCGGACTGTTCATCGCGGCGCGCTTCGGTGGACACCCGGGGCGAGGCGCGAGCCCGTTGCGGGAGGCCCTCCGGTTCCCGGCCGTGGTCGCGCTCGTGGTCGCCCTCCTCGCGCGGCCGGTCGCGATTCCGGAAACGGTCAGTGCCGGTTTGGATGCGCTCGCTAGTCTCGTGGTGCCCCTGATCATGCTATCGGTAGGACTGATGTTCGAGGTGAAGAAGGTCGCGAACCGCCCGGCGGCTCTCGGTGCGCTCACCGTCATACGGCTCGGCTTCGCGCCCGCCGTCGCCGTGCTTGCCGGAGGGGTTGCCCTCGGTGAGGCCGAAGCCATGCGGCTGGTCGTCCTACAGGCAGGGATGCCCGCGATGATGCTCTCGATCGTGATCGGCGGACGGTTCGGGCTCGACACCGAGTTCCTCGCGTCGGCGGTCGTGCTCACCACCGCGCTGTCGATCATCACGATTCCGCTCATGCAACTCATCGTGGGATAGAACGGCCGGCAGGGGAGCGGTGTCCGGGCCGCTGGTTCGCGCGGGTGGGACTGGTGGTCGCCGCATGGTGTGGACGAGTCTGCTCGAGCTGGTGGTGCCGACGCGTTGCGCTGGCTGTGAGCTGCCCGGAGCGCTGATCTGCACCCGGTGCCGCGACGGGATGCCCCTCATCGAGCCGGTCTGGGCGTGCGCGAGGTG